>NZ_JBEYIS010000018.1:0-134826 GCF_040635975.1 Streptomyces sp. NPDC006798 | reverse complement strand
GAGCCGCCACTCCTCCAGCCGGGCGCGCTGTCCCTCCGCGTACGGCCCGGGGACATTGGCCAGCGGCTCCCCGTCCCACAGCCCCAGCGACTTGTTGACCAGCATCCGGGCATGGCCCGGGTCGCCCGCGGCCCGGGTCTTCTCGGCCGAGGCCGCCAGCTCCTGGGCCACGAACAGATCGAGGGCGTCGCGCTCTATCCGCAGGGCGTACCCGCCCGACTCGGAGACCAGGGTCGTCGCCGAAAGCACCTTGCGCAGCCGGTGCGCGTACGTCCGGATCGCGGCCAGCGCCTGGGACGGCGGCTCCTCGCCCCAGATGGCGTCGATCAGCTCGTGGGACGTCGCGGTGCGGCCGTCGCGCAGCAGCAGGGCGGAGAGCAGGGCCCGTTGCTGTGGGGAGCCGGTCTGCAATGCCGTCCCGGCGCGCCAGGCGCGCACCGGCCCGAGCACGCTGAAACGCAGCTCCACGGCGTCATTGTTGACCTCGTTGGGCGCCGGAGATCGCTGCTCCGGTACGCGAGGCCCGCGTTCACGGTCCATGCTGCCCCCTGCCCCCAACTGCCGGTTCGCACCCACAGTCTGCCTTGTGTACGACAACTCCGTCAGCAGCGGAGCGCTTCATTCGGCTCATTGCCCGGGACGGCGGGCCGCCTAACGCCCCTTGGCGATCATCCGCCACATCCGCCAAGACCTCCTCCGTTTCTCCCCGGGGACGGGGGACGAAGCGTCAAGGTCGGTAGATTTCACCGGGGTTCGCCTTGGCGGGGGCCAGAAGTTGGGAGACCGTGACGAAGGTGTAGCCCCGCTTTTTCAACTCCGTGACGATCCCGGGAACGGCGGGAACCGTCCCATCGTAGATGTCATGCAAAAGGATGATTCCATCCTTCTTGACCTGCTTGAGGGTCCGCTCCTTGATCAGCTCGGAGTCGGTGGTGGCGTAGTCCTTGGCGGTGGTGCTCCAGAGGATCTGCGCCAGCCCGAGATCCTTCGACACCTCGGTGACGTCGTCGTTGATCCGGCCCTGCGGCGGACGCATCAGGGTGGGCTTCTGCCCGGTGATCTTCTCCAGTTCGATCTGGGTCTTCTCCAGCTCCTCGCGGATCTCGCTCTTCTTCAGCTTGTCGAGCCGGGGGTGGGTCCAGGTGTGGTTGGCGACCTCGTGCCCCTCATCGGCGAATCGTTTCACCACCTTCGGCCAGCGGTCGAGATGGTTCTTGCCGAGGACGAAGAAGGTGGCGGGCACCTTCTCCTTCTTGAGGTAGTCCAAAAGCTGGGGGGTCTTCACGCCGGGGCTGGAGTCGAAGGTCAGGGCGATGCACTTCGCCTTCTCGCAGTCGACGGTCCCCGGTGCCACCTCCCCCTTGGCCTTGCCGCGCGCGGTCGCGGGCGCCGTGGTGTCCATGCCGCAGGCCGCGAGGCCGGGGACGAGGGTGACGAGGGCCGCCGCGGTGGCTATTCGGCGGGCTTTCCTCCTGGTGGCGGGCATGGTGAAGATCTCCCTGGGGCATCTGGAGTGGTCGATTCCGCATGCACACTACACACGGGCCGCGACCCGTCCGGCAGGGGGACGGGCGAGGGGGAAGACGTATTTCTCTGTGGCTCGGTTCGCCTCCGGGGCGCTTGAGCCGTGTTCTTCAGTCGATCGTGCTCGACCGCTCGTTCCTCGCGGCCTGCGCGCGCTCTCCTTCCAGAACACGACGCGCCCCTTCGGCTCACTCGCCTCTCCGGTGCGAGGGCGGAACCAGGCGCCCGGGGGCACGCCGCTTCCGCTCGCTCGCCCTCTCCGAGGGGAGGGCAAGGCGAGGGCCCCCGGGGCATGCGGCTTCGGCTCACTCGCCTCTGCGGGTCAGCCGGCCGTCCCCGGCTCGGACCGCTCCAGCGCCACCACGGGGATGACCCGCTCCGTACCGGCCTGGTAAGCGGCGAAGGCCGGTACGCGCTCGCCCTGCTCCCGGTAGAGCCGGGCGCGCTCCTCCCCCTCCAGTACGGTCGCGATCCCCGCATACGTCTCCACGCCGCCCTCGCCGTCGCCGATCTCGACGGTCACCCGGGGGTCGGCCAGGACGTTCCAGTACCAGTCGGGGTGCCGGTGGGCGCCCCCGTTGGACCCGAAGATCAGGATCCGGCCGCCGTCGCGCGCGTACGCCACCGGATTCGTCCGGGGCTGCCCGCTGCGCGCACCGGTCGAGGTGACCAGGACGAGGGGAAACCCCTCGAACACCCCGCCCACCAGGCCGCCCCCGGCCCGGAACTCCTCGATGATCTTCCGGTTGAACTCCGCGTTCGACTTGGGTCGCTCGTCGGACATGGTGGGGTCCCTTCGATGGCGCCGACTGGCTGACGGTCTCGGTCCCCACAGCAAAGCACCCGCGTCCCGCCATACGACAACACCACCAGGGGACTTACGCCGCCGCCTGGGATATCACCGGGTGGCGGTGGTCCGGCCGGAGGCGACGCGCGCTCCCCGGAAGCGCTTTACTGAGCGGCCCGCCCGCAGTGGAGGGCCCCGCCACCCCGAGGAGAGACCGCCATGGCGCCGTACGACGTCAAACGCGAGCTGAAGGAGCTCTACGCCCCCAGGAACACGACCTGGGCCGTCGTCGATGTGCCCGGGCAGCGGTTCATCGCGGTGGACGGCAGTGGGAACCCCAATACGTCGCCCCGGTACACGGCCGCCGTCGAAGCCCTCTACGCGGTCGCTTACACCCTGAAGTCCGCCGCCAAGCGGACCGACGGCGGTGACTTCGTCGTCGGCCCGCTGGAGGGGCTGTGGTGGGCGGACGACTACGCCGCCTTCACCACCGGCGCCAAGGACTCCTGGAACTGGACCATGCTCATCTGGCTCCCCGAGTGGATCACCGACGCCATGGTCGCCGAGGCCCGGGAGGCCGCCCTCGTAAAGAAGAAGCGGCCGGAGATCGCCGAGGTGCGGGTGGTGTCCCTGGCCGAGGGGCCGAGCGCCCAGGTACTGCACATCGGCTCCTACGACGACGAGGCGCCCCTGCTGGCCGAACTGCACGACACCTATCTCGCCGCCAACGGCCTCCGTCCGAGGGGGCACCACCACGAGATCTATCTGGGCGATCCGCGCCGCACCGCGCCCGAGAAGCTCAGGACGGTGCTCCGCCAGCCGGTGGAACCCGTGACTCCGTAGCGGGCGGCCCGGCCGTCCGGGGCTATGGGCGCGGCGCCTGGGGCCCGGACGTCCCGGGCCCGGACGGTCCGGTCAGCGGCAGATGCATGATGTGCAGCCCCACATAGCCCAGCTCCGGATGGCGGAAGCCCCCGGGGAGGGTGCCGATGATCCGGAAGCCCAGGGACTCGTAGAGCCGTACCGCGTGGACATTGGTCTCCACGACCGCGTTGAACTGCATCGCGCGGTAGCCCCGGGCGCGGGCCCAGTCGATGCTGTACGAACACAGGGCCCGGCCCACGCCCCGGCCTTCGTGGGCGGGGTCCACGAGATAGCTGGCGCTGGCGATGTGGGAGCCGTTGCCCTGGTGGTTGCGGTTCATCTTCGCCGTGCCGGTCACCTTCCCGTCGGGAGTGGTGGCCACGATCGTCAGACCGGGCGGCGACAGCAGCCACCAGCCCGGGGCCTCCTCGGCGGAGAGATCCGTCGGGAAGGTGAACGTTTCGCCCGCCGCCATCACGGGGTGGAAGAAGGCGGCTATCGCGGGCCAGTCGTCGGCGGTGGCCTCGCGCAGCAGCAGCGGTACGCCGTCACGGGTGCGGTACTCGGTGGGGTCGGTCGTCATGAGCTGGTCCCGGGGTTCAGGGTCGTACGGATCAGGGTGAGGAGTTCGTCGTCGGAGAGGCCGATGGCACGGGCCTCGGCCGCCAGGTCGTGGACGCGCTGGACGAGCCGGCCGCGCCCGGGGCCGGCCCGGTCGCTGATCACCGCGCCCCGGCCCCGGCGCAATTCCACCAGGCCCTCGTCGCGGAGCTTCTGGTAGCCCCGCAGGACCGTGTGGAGATTGATGTCGAGGGAGCGGGCGAGGTCCCGGGCGGCGGGGAGCCGTTCGCCGGGGGCCGCGGCGCCGTCGGCCAGCGCGCGGCGTACGGAGGCCGCGACCTGGTCGCTGAGGGAGAGCGACGACTGGGGGTCGATCCGGAAGAGCATGCTCGGCCTCGGGAGGGGGTCGCCTGGTGGTCGGGAGGGGGTGCCGGGTGGTCAGGGGGCGGCGCGGTGGGCCCGGGCCGCCAGGGCGTTGAGCGTGGCGGCGGCGGTGGCCGCGTCGTCCACGGTCACCAGGAACGTACCGCCCGACGCCCGGTCGACGGCGAGCGCGTCGCCGGATCGCAGGATCACCCCGCTCGCCCCGGCGCGGATCCGGTAGCCGAAGCCGCCGAAGTCCCGTACGGCGCTGACCCGCCGGGCGGAGGCGGTGGCGATCTCGTCCAGGGGGATCCGGACCCGGGGGCGGCGCAGCCCGGCCGGGGTCACGGTCAGCCCGCGGGCGTCCGCCGTGACCCGGATCCGGCCGGTCGCGGCGAAGGCCGCGCCGAGGGGGACCGCCAGGGCGAGGAGCCACCAGCCCGCGTAGGCGCCCGTGACGGCCAGGGTGGCCACCGTGACGCCGCCCGCCGCGAGCACCCCCGGCGAACCGGCGGTACGGGTCCAGGCGATCTGCTCCCCGGGGCCGAGGGGCAGCCGCCGGGCGCCGGAGGCCGGGCCGTCGTCGGTACGGGCGGCGGGCGCCGGATCGGGCCCGGCGGCGAACCAGGCCAGGGCGCCGGTCACGGCCCAGGCGGCGAGGGCCCACAGGATGTGCCAGCCGGAGAACCGGACGGTCGCCGGGTCGTCGATACCGGTATTGGCGAGCAGCAGCATCACCAGCACCCAGTCCAGGAGGGCGAGCGTGCCCGCGCCCATCGCCGACATCGCCCGGGGCACGGACGCCTGCCCGGCACGGGCGGGGAGGCGGGAGAGCAGGGCGAAGAGGGCCCCGACACCGGTGAGGGCGAGGGCCGCCGTCACGACGAAGGCGGTCCGGTCCGTGAAGCCGTCGGCGCGGCCGTCGGGGCCCATGTGCGTGGCGAGTTCGTCCGGCAGCCGGTCCCGTACGGCGAAGTAGACCGCGAGGAACACGGCCACGGCCAGCACCGCCGGGACGACGGCCACCAGCGCGCGGCGCCACCGTCCGGCGGCGGCCGGGGTCGCGTCGGTGGTCGCCTTCGAGGTCTCCGGGGTGGAGTCCGGGGTCGCGGGACGTCTCACAGCACCCTCCAACCGGTTCGGTTAGTTCTATGTCTACTAGAACAATAGCGGTCGGGGGTGTCACAAAGGAAGAGGGGACGGGCCTCGACGGGCCCGTCCCCTCTTTTGTCAGGTGCTTCTCCTGCCGGGTGTGACGGAGTCCCGTCAGCCGACCGTCGCCGGGGGCGGGCTCCAGCGGTTCTTCGGGAGCACCGTGTCCGGTACGCCGTACTCCTTGCGCAGAGTCTCCGGGATCGCGTAGTGCATCACCCGCCCCCGGGTCAGCGCCGAGAGTTCCAGCCCGGAGACGAGATCGCCGAGCCGGTCCAGCGCCCACGCCCCGTACGGCGAGCGGTCCTCGATCGTCTCCAGCGCCCCCAGCAGACGCGGTACGGCCCCGACCGCCGTGTCCCAGGGGGTACGCGGCACCCGCAGCCAGTCCGCGCAGGTGTCGCCGACCAGATGCCGGACCAGCGCGCCCACCAGCGGATCGAAGAACGTCCCCGGCACGACCTCCTCATAGAGGTCGATCAACTGGCGGGTGAGATGGACGCCCTCCTCCGACGGACCCATATTGAGGGTCATATAGAGGTCGAAGTACTGGCGGCCCTCCTCGACGGTCTTCGGTACGGACACCTGGTCGATACCGAGCATCGCGCCGACCACCCGCCAGGCGTAGAAGAACGCGTCGGCGCCCTCGTTGCTCATATGGATACCGAGCCGGTGCAGACTGTCGAGGACCAGCATCGAGAAGATCATCTGGCCGCCGATCATGTCCTCCTGGGAGATCGGCGTCCCCTCGGCCGCCCGGTCCCAGTGGCCGTCCCGGAGCAGATGGTGGCGGATGGAGGCGTGCAGCAGCCGGACCTTCTGCGCGGCCGGTACGAACTTGCTGCCCGCCTCGAACGCGTCGGGCCGCATCAGATAGAGCACGAACTGCCCGGTCTCCGCCATCCGCTTCGACGGATAGGCCAGCGAATGGGTCGCCGACAGCAACCGGGCCACCCGCGGCACGACATAACAGGCGGGCATCGAGGCGAAGGAGAGGGCGGTATTGATATGGACGTTGTTGTCCACGAAGAACAGCCGGGCCCGCTCCATCCGCTCCCAGTCCACCCACGCCGGTGGCGCGGCCGTCGCTTCGAGATAGGCGCGGGCCGCGTCCGGCAGCCCCTCGGGGAGCGGGGACCCGGCCGTGGAGACGTACCGCATCAGGGTGTTGAAGGTGCCGACGTCGCCGCCCTCGATCAGCGCGGCGACGGTGGCGTCGGCGAGTTCGTCACCGGCGTTCCGCAGGGTGTGCAGGGACGTCTCGGTGTACGGGTGCACGGGGTGGGTGGTCATGGGAGCCCTGCCTTTCGGAGCGGTCGGGGGTGGGGGTGGGTACGGGCTGCGCGGCGTACGGGCTGCGCGGTGTCGCGTGGCGGCTCTCCCGGGCGACACCGGGCTCAGAACTGGCGTACGGTCGCCGACCGCGCCAGCGCCGTCAGCGCGGCGGACACCGGGCCCGGCACCGCGAGCCCCGCCAGCGCGTCCGTCGCCTCCGCCACCCGGTCCGTGATCATCCGCTCGATCCGCTCCGGCGCCCCGAGCCGGGTCATCAGGGCCCGTACCGTCTCGACCCCGGCCGCGTCGAGGGACCGGCCCCGGGCCAGCAGCCGCCGCAGCTCGGCGCGTTCGGCCTCCCCGGCCGCCCGCCAGGTCTCCGCCAGCAGCGCCGTCGGACGGGCGGTCCGCAGATCGTCCGGGCTCGCCTTGCCCGTCCTGGCCGGATCGCCGAAGAGCCCCAGCAGATCGTCCCGGAGCTGGAACGCCTCGCCGAGCGGCAGCCCGTACGCCGAGAAACCCGCGCGCAGCCGGTCACCGGCCCCGCCCAGCACCCCGCCGATCAGCAGCGGCTGCTCCACCGTGTACTTGGCCGTCTTGTAGCGGATCACCTTCAGCGACGACTCCGTGTCGGGAGCCGTACCCGTACGCAGGATCTCCAGGCACTCGCCCGCGATCAGCTCCCGCGCCAGCGCCGACCACAGCGGCCGGGCCCGGGCCAGATAGGCGGCGGGCAGCCCGCTCGTCGCGAACAACTGCCCCGCCAGCGCCATCAGCAGATCCCCGACCAGCATCGCCAGCGACCGGGCCGCCGTCACGGTCCGGGGCCGCTGCCGCAACCGGGCCCGCAGGGCGACATGGGCCGTGGGGCGGCCGTGCCGCAGCGGACTGTCGTCGATCAGATCGTCGTGTACCACCGCGGCGGCGTGTATCAGCTCCATCGACGCCGCCGCCAGCAACAGGGCGTCGCTGTCCGGCTGACCGGCCGCGCGCCACCCCCAGTAACAGAACGCGGCCCGCAGCCGCTTGCCGTCGGCGACGGCGTCCTCGACCTGCTCGGCGACCGGAATCAGCTCCGGGTCGATGGCGACGAGCTGATCCGTCTCCCGGCCGACGAAGCCGCGCAGCGCGTCGTCCACCCGGGCCTTGAAGGCGCCGGGATCGTAGCGGTCAGCCACCATCGGAAGCGACGGCGGCGGCGCGGGAGTGGCGGGCCAGTACCTCCAGATGGGCCGGGGGCCGGGACGCGTACCGGTCGATCGCGATCCGGCCCCGGGCCCTGAGGTCGTGCCCGGCGTCCTCCAGCAGATCGGCGGTGTCGGAGCGCCGGAGCAGTCCCCGTACGGTGTCCACGGCTGTGCCCACCACCGTGCCGGCCGTACTCAGCGCCAGATCGGCCAGCCCGGCTGCTATCAGCACGGCCTGCTCGTCCAACCGCCTGTCCTGGCCGGCCTCCGGTGACGACGACATCGACATCCCGCCTCCCCAGCCCGCGAAACGCCCGTTCACGGCCCTGATTCAGGGTGTCGCGGGGGGTACGGCGCGGACGAGGGCGCGAACGGATATCCGTCCCAAAGGATGATGCCTCGTAAGCCCATCCGTTTCCCGGGGCCGGGCCCCGGGCCGACCCACTCCGGCCCGGGGCGCGTCCCCGCCCGAGCCTGGGGAGCTTCCCCCTGCGGGGGCGGTCAGCCGAGGGTTTCAGGGGCGCGTCCCTTGCCAGGTACGGTCAGCCAGAGGCAGTTAGGAGCGCGGGGAACTGCGCGCTCAGCCACGGACGGGCCGCAGTCCGGATGCATACCTCGGTGGCACCGCCGTCTTGCGCCTTCGGCGCGCCGGAACCGTACGGCTCCCGTACGCCGGATCCGGTCCGCGGACCGTGGCCGGCTGGTCGCGCAGTTCCCCGCGCCCCTAGAGCGTCCGGCCGACCGGTCTTGGTAAGAGGCGCGCATCCAGGACCTCGGGCCGGCCGGGCCTCGCAGGCTCAGAGGGGGCGGGTGAAGAAGAGGGAGCCGGGGGCGTCCTCGTAGGGCGCGAAGGGCGGCGCGGGGGTGTAACCCGAGCGCGTGTAGAAACGGATCGCCGCTTCCTGGCGATCGCCCGTCTCCAGGGACAACCGCGTCCAGGACCGGCCCCGAGCCCGGTCCTCCAGGGCCGCGAGTACGGCCGCCGCCGCGCCGGTGCCCCGGGCTGGCGGGGCGACGTACATCCGCTTCACCTCGCCCGTGGCGGCGTCGACGGGCCGGAGCCCGCCGCAGGCGACGGGCGTACCGGCCGGGTCGTACGCGACGACGAAGACGGGCACGTCCGCGGCGGACGGGGCGATTCCGGGCTCGCTGTCGGGTGTGCCGTACAGCTCGGCCATCTCGGCGCGCTGGGCGGCCCGCAGGGCGATCGCGTCGGGCGCGGACCAGGGGACGTCTTCGATCGTGAACTCCATGCCCGGATTGTCGCCGGGGAGTGTTTCGGCGGGATGTCGGCGGCCGGGGGATTGTCAGTGGTGCCCTCTACCGTCGGAGCATGGACATCGTGGTGGAGATGCGGGCCGCCGTCGCGGAGCGACGGGCCGCGTGGGAGTTCGTACGGTCCTTTGTCGCCGCCTGGTGCGCCGTGCCCCTCGCCGAGGGGGACGGTGGCGGCGTCGACGGATACCGCGCGGACGAGATCGCCGAGGCCGAGCGGCGGCTCGGGCTGACGCTGCCCGCCGCGTTGCGGGAGGCGTACGCCCTGCTGGGCAGGCGCCCCGATCTCACCAGCAATCAGGACTCGCTGCGCCCGCTCGCCGAGCTGGCGGTGGAGCCGGGCGAAGAGTCGGACGGGTCGGGGGCCGTGCTGGTATTCCGGGACGAGAACCAGGGAGTGTGCCGCTGGGGGATACCCCTGGCGGAGCTGGACCGGGACGATCCGCCTGTTTTCGTACGGGCCGATCTCGCGGACAAGTCGGCGGAGCGCTGGGAGCCCTGGCTGGACCGGGTGTCGCACTGCTTCGTGGAGATCGTGCTGGCGGAGGCGGTGCACGAGCCGGAGGAGCTGGCCGCGTACTCGGACGAGGTGGACCGGGAGACCCTGACGGCGACGCCGTGGCTGGTCCGGCTGCCGTTCCCCGACTATCCGGTGGGCGCGCCCACGGCCACCCGTTGGTACGCGGGGCGGGACGCGCTGCTCCGGGACGACGACGGGATGGTGTCCGTTCGGGCGCGCGGTACGGAAGAGGCGCTGGACCGGGTCCTGGACGATCTTCTGGGCCCGGAACCGGTCGATACCGTTCCTAATCAGTGAGCAGGAGTGAGTCTTGGACCCAAGCCTGTGCACTGCGGACATTCCGAACGGTTCTGGATGTCCTGGTCTCCCGCTTTCGCTCTGTATCCGGCTGCACGGATCGTGTCCGTGGTCCGGGAATACGGGGGCGGGTTCCCTCACGCCTTGGGGTACTCGGTCGAACTCGCCGAGCGCATGGGCTACACGGGGCGGCATGTGTCGGCCGTCGAAACCGGCCGCAAGCCCCCGACCCGCCGCTTCGCGATGAGTGCCGACACGGCTCTCGGGATCGAAGGAACAGGCGACGGCTTCGCCGCCTTCGTGGCGGGAGTCAAGGGCGACGGCTTCTCCGCAGTCTGACCCGCGCCCCGGCGATCACCAGGCCCGCTGCTCCGGCCAGTGCCCGGATCGGCGGGGCCTGGTCATGATCCGTCCGGGAACGGACTGCTCGCCCAGGGCTCAGGGGAAAATTTCAAAAGGGGCGAAACGGGCGCTGCTGCGGTTATCGCATCTCGGGAAGAATGCCTTGAGCCTTGCAAACCTCGATAAGTGATCGCCGTGCGGCTTTCATGTCCAGGTAGTCCATCCTTCACGGCAAGGAAATCCAAGGTTCGATATTCGGACGCTTTCCCTCCGGATGTGGAAATCGTAGGGCTTACCGTCCTGTCCATGACTCAGCTGGATGCCCGGCCCCAGGCCGCCGGGGACACGGGAGGGGCCGCCGCCCCCCGCGAAGGCGGTGGCGTACGCGGCAAAGGGCTCGGCGGGAACTCCGTCGGGCTGATGGGCAGTACCGTCATCGGGATCTCCACCGTCGCGCCGGTCTACTGCCTCACCTCGACCCTCGGGGCCACCGCCGCGGTCGTCGGGCTCCAGATGCCCGCGATCTTCCTGGCCGGGTTTCTGCCGATGCTGCTGGTCGCCTTCGCGTATCGCGAGCTGAACCGGGTCATGCCGGACTGCGGGACGTCCTTCACCTGGACCGTCAAGGCGTTCGGGCCGAAGATCGGCTGGATGTGCGGCTGGGGTCTTGTGGTCGCCACGATCATCGTGCTCTCCAATCTCGCCGGGGTCGCGACCTCCTTCTTCTGGCTGCTCGCGGGCGAGATCACCGGCAGCGAGTCGGTGGCGGCGCTCGACGACGACAAGGCCGTCCACATCCTCACCGTGCTCGTACTGATCGCGATCGCCACCGCGATCAGCTACCGGGGGATGACCGCCACCAAGAGCGTCCAGTACGCCCTGGTCGGGCTACAGCTCCTGGTGCTGGCGATCTTCGTCGCGATGGCGCTGGGCAAGGCGGGGGAGTTCGGCACATCGCTGTCGTTCTCCGCCGAGTGGCTGAACCCGTTCGCCGTGGAGTCCTTCGCCGCCTTCACCGCCGGGCTCTCCCTCTCGATCTTCATGTACTGGGGCTGGGACGCCTGCCTCAGCGCCAACGAGGAGACCACCGGCAGCGGCAGGACCCCCGGCCGGGCGGCGCTGATCGCGATGGTCGTCCTGGTCGGCTCGTATCTCGTCACGGGCGTCGTGGCGCAGATGGCCGTGGGCTCCGGCGAGACCGGTCTGGGGCTGGCCAATCCGGAGACCTCGGACAATGTCTTCGCCGTACTCGCCGGACCGGTCATGGGTACCGGGCTCGGGGTACTGCTCTTCGTCGCGGTGCTCGCTTCCGCGACCGCCAGTCTCCAGACGACCTTCATCCCGGTGGCCCGTACCGTGCTGGCGATGTCGTCGTACGAGGCCCTGCCGCCGTCGTTCCGGAAGGTGAACACCCGGTTCAAGACGCCCGGTCTGGCGACCGTCGTCGCGGGCGTCGGCACCGGCGCCTTCTACACCGTGATGACGCTGCTGAGCGAGAACGTCCTCACCGACACGATCTACGCCCTCGGGCTGATGATCTGCTTCTACTACTCGCTGACCGCCTTCGCCTGCGCCTGGTACTTCCGCCGCGAGCTGCGCCGCTCCGGCCGCGACCTCGTCTACAAGGGCGTCTTCCCGGTCCTCGGCGGGCTGATGCTGGCCGCCGTCTTCTTCAAGACGCTCTACGACATGTGGGACCCGGCCTACAGCGGCTCGGCCGTCGGCGGTGTCGGTACGGTCTTCGTCATCGGCGTCGGCCTGCTCCTCCTGGGCCTGGTGATCATGCTGGTGATGCGGTGGAAGAGCCCGGCGTTCTTCCGGGGCGAGGTCCTGACCCGCGACACCCCCTCCCTGGTGATCGGGGACTGAGCCCGGGCCGGGGCCCGGTCCCGTAAGGCGTACGGCGCGCGCGTACGGCGAGGGGCGGGCCGGACGGGAAGTTCCCGTACGGCCCGCCCCTCGGGTGTCTCGGGCGTATCAGTGGAAGGCGGGCGCGGGTACCTCCGCCCGCTCGCCCTCCTCGGTCCGCTCGTCCTTCGCCCGGCCGCGCAGCAGGAGCAGGGCCGCCACGAAGGCCGCGATCACGATTCCGGTGCCGACGGTGAAGGCGAGCTGGTAGCCGCCGGTCAGCGCCTGGGCCTGGGAGTTCCCCCGGTCGAGACCCGACTCGGTACGGGACGCCGCCAGGGTGGAGAGGACCGCGACACCGATCGCGCCGCCGAGCTGCTGGGTGGTGTTGAAGAGGCCCGACGCCAGCCCGGCGTCCTCGGCGGCGACCCCGCTCATGCCCAGCGACGTCAGCGCCGGGAGCGCCAGACCGACACCGGCCGCGAGGATCATCACCGGCAGCAGGTCCGTCACATAGTTCGCACCGGTCGCGGGGACCCGGGTCAGCAGGCCGAGCACGCCGACCAGGAGCGCCAGACCGGTCAGCAGGACCGCGCGCTCGCCGAACCGGCCGATCAGCCGGGCGGAGACACCGAGGGCGGTGACTCCGATGATCACGGCGGCGGGGAGCATCGCGAGGCCCGTCTCCAGCGCCCCGTACCCCAGCACCTTCTGGAGGTAGAGGGCGACCAGGAACTGGAAGGCGAAGAGCGCGGAGACCATCAGCATCTGGACCAGGTTGGCGCCGACCAGGCCGCGGGACCTGAGCAGCCGGGGAGTGATCAGCGGGGTGCGGGCCGTGGCCTGGCGGATCGCGAACCCGGCGAGCAGGGCGACGGCGACGGCGCCGAGTCCCAGGGTGTGCGGGTCGATCCAGCCGTAGTGCTCGGCCTTGACGATGGTGTAGATGCCGAGCGTCAGACCGGCGGTGACCAGGGACGCGCCGATGATGTCGGCACCGGCCCGGAGCCCGAGACCGCGGTCGTTCGGCAGCAGCGGTACGGCGAGGGCGAGGACGGCGAGCCCGATCGGCAGATTGATGGTGAAGATCCAGCGCCAGTCGAGGGCGTCGGTCAGCACCCCGCCGAGCACTTGGCCGATGGAGGCGCCCGCGGCGCCGGTGAAGGCGAAGACCGCGATGGCCTTGGCGCGTTCGCGGGGCTCGGTGAAGAGGGTGATCAGAATGCCCAGTCCGACGGCCGACGCCATGGCGCTGCCGACGCCCTGGAGGAAGCGGGAGGCGATCAGGACGCCCGGGGAGGTCGCGACCCCGGCGAGCAGGGACGCGGCCGTGAAGACCCCGATCCCGGACAGGAACATCTTCTTCCGGCCGATCAGATCGCCGAGCCGTCCGGCGAGCAGGAGCAGCGCCCCGAAGGGGATCAGATAGGCGTTGACCACCCAGCTCAGACCGGCCGGGGTGAAGCCGAGGTCCTGCTGCATGGCGGGCATCGCGACGGTGACGATGCTGCCGTCGAGGATCAGCATCAGGGTGCCGACCGCGACGACGGCGAGTGCCGCCCAGCGCGACCGGCCGCCCTCGGCCGAGGGATCCGGCGGTGCGCCGGTGGTCCGGCGGCGGCCGGCCGTCGGTGCGGGTTTCCCGGTGGTTCCGGCGGCCGTGTCGACGGCGGTAGCGACGGCGGTAGCGGCGGTTCCGGTGGCCGTGGTGCCGGAGGTGGGCTCGGCGGAGGTCAGCGTCATGGTCGGTCTCCCGTGTCCGTGGTGGCGACAAGAAAGACCGTAGCAGATAGTTCCGTTGCAGACTATCTATCTCGGTTGTTTATTCGGTTGGTCCGTACGGGCGGCGGGCGCTCCGCCGCCCGGGGTCAGCGCTGTCGTGGCCGCCGGGTGGCGGCTCCTTCGCCGGGCGTCGACAGCGCCCCGTCGACGAGCTGACCCAGGGCGCGGACGAGGGTCCGGGCGTCCGCGTCCGACAGGCTCGTGAGCACGCTCCGGTGCACCTCGTCGACGATCCGCTCGCTCCGCCTCAGGACGTCCCGCCCCTTCTCCGTCACCGCGATGATGCGCGCCCTGCGGTCCCGGGTGGACTGCCGCCGCTCGGCCAGACCCTGCTTCTCCAGGGCGTCCACGGTGACCACCATCGTGGTCTTGTCGATGTCCCCGATCTCGGCGAGCTGCGCCTGGGTGCGCTCCTCGTCCACCGCGTGCACCAGGACGCAGTGCATCCGCGCGGTCAGATCGATCTCGGCGAGGGCGGTGGACATCATGGTCCGCAGCACATGCCCGCTGCGGTCCAGGAGGTAGCTGAGGTCCGGCTCGGTTCGCTGCTGCTTCGTCATGGAGGGCATGCCCCCAGTCTAACGATCCCGGTTGTTTCGGGATTATCCGCAACCGGACTATCCGGTGCCGAAGGGTCTCGGCGGGATGCGCGCCGGGTCGCCCGGGGCCGCTCCGGGTGTCTTATACGGGCCGGTCGGGGAACCCCGCCCCCGCGCGTCCCGTTGTCGGTGCAGTCGTGGCCCGTGTACGGGGCGGGGAGCCGACCGGCCCGCGCCCGGCCGCGGTCGTCCGTCCGCCGTCGACCCATCGAAGGAGCCGGAATGCGTATCGCGGTAACCGCCGCCCTGACCGATCAGGCGATCACCCCCGTGAAGCTGGCGCGCGAACTGGAGGAACGCGGTTTCGACGGGCTCTATCTGCCCGAGCACACCCATATCCCCGTGGCCCGCGAGACTCCGTTCCCCTATCAGTCGGACGGTCGGCTCGACGACTGGTACGGGCGGTTGCTCGACCCCTTCGTCGGGCTGGCCCAGGCCGCCGCCGTCACCAACCGGCTGGCCCTCGGCACCGGCGTCCTGCTGGTCGCCCAGCACGATCCGATCGTGCTCGCCAAGCAGGCCGCGACCCTCGACCACCTCTCCGGGGGCCGCTTCACCCTCGGTGTCGGCTTCGGCTGGAACCAGGAGGAGGCCGCCGACCACGGTGTCGACTGGCCGAACCGGCGCGATCTGGTCCTCGACCGGATGCGGCTGATGCGGGCGCTGTGGGCGGCCGAGCCGACCGCGTACCAGGGCGAGTACGGCTCCGTCCGCGCGTCGCACGCCCATCCCAAGCCGGTCCGCGGCGGCTCCCCGCGCACCCTGCTCGGCGGCGGCGCCGGGCCCAAGCTCTTCGCGCACATCGCCGCGTACGGGGACGGCTGGCTCCCCATCGGCGGCGCGGCGCTCGACACGGGGCTGCCCGTTCTGCGTACCGTCTGGGCCGACGCGGGCCGCGACCCGGCCGCCCTCGAAGTGGTGCCGTACGCGGTCGAGCCCACCCCGGAGAAGCTGGCGTACTACGCGGACAACGGCGTCGGGGAGGTCGTCCTCCTGCTCCCCGACGCCGACGAGTCCGGGGCGCTGCGCGCGCTGGACGGGTTCGGGCGGTATCTGGAGTCGTAGCCCCGGGAGGCGGTGGCGCGGCTGCGGACCTCCAGAAGATCACTCCATCCGTAGTACTCTGCCCACAGTGGTCGAAAGGCCGGGACGGGGCCGGCGCTACGGATGGAGTGATGGCAGTGGTCCGCAGAAACGACGAGCGCAGGGCGGCGCTGGTGGACGCCGCAATCGAGGTCCTGGCCAGGGAGGGCGCCCGGGGGCTGACCTTCCGCGCGGTCGACACCGAGGCCGCCGTCCCCAACGGCACCGCCTCCAACTACTTCGCCAACCGCGACGAACTCCTCACCCAGGCCGGATCCCGGGTCTACGAACGCCTCCAGCCCGACGAGGCCACCATCCGCCGGGTCAGTACCGCCGACCGCGACCTGGAGACCTACGCCCAGTTGATGCGCGAACTGGTGGAGCGCGTCTCCTCGTTCCGTACCGGCTATCTCGCCTTCCTCGAACTCCGCCTCGAAGGCACCCGCCGACCCGAACTCCGCCGAGTGCTCACGGAACGTGTCCGGGCCGACGTCGAGGCCAATGTCGCCTACCACGAGGCGTCGGGGCTCCCCGGTGACGCGATGGCCGTCAAGCTGCTGATGCTCACCCTCAACTGGCTGATCGTCGAACAGCTCACCCTGCCGGACCTCTATCCGGAGGAGGAGCGGGAGGCCCTGGTGAAGGCCGCGGTGGACCGGATCGTCGGGGCGGGGCCGGCGGAGTAGGCCACCCTCGTCGTCGCGTACGTCCCCCGGGGCTCATCCGCCGCACCCGTTCGCCGCCCCCCTCGGCACGGGCTCGGCGGACGAGCCCCGGGGTTTGTTGCGTGTTGCCGCCCCCTATCCGCCCGAGAAAATTGTTTCACCTGGTGGGAGAGGGTGGGCAACAACTTCTCGGCGTCGAATTCTTGATCGGGACGGCGGCGTGACAGCCCGCCGACCGAGACGGGCCGAGCAAGGCCGACACAAAGCCCGGCCGGGCCGAGACAAAGCCGAGCTGAGACAACGCCGGGCCGAGCAAGGCCGAGCCGAGACAGTGACAAGGGGGGACAGTCGGATGGCACGTATCCCTATCCGCATCCGTAGCCGTTCCGACCGTCCGGGACCGACCGTCCCGCGACGGGGACTGCTGCGCAGAGCCGTGATCCCGGGCAATGCCGCCTTCGCGGCATCGCTACTCTCCGTGACCCTCCCTCTGTCCGCCCAGGCCGACGGAATGATCGTCTACTCCAACCGCGGGACCGCCAAGGGCTCGTTCGCCACCAACGGCGACGTCCTCTGCGTCAGCGGCGGCGAGGCCGGGCGCCGTACGGGCGCCGTGCACTCCCGGATCTCCGAAGGCCCCTTAAGACGGCGGCCGGGAGAACAGGACCACCTGGGCGCCGCCCAGGGCTGAGCCACCCGGGCGGGAGACCCGGGTCATGAGAGCCGCCGCCCGTCCCGGGGAGGTTTCCGGCCCGACGTAGGGGCCGGGCCGGGACGCCGATCCGATGCGGCGGGCGGCGGTCGGGGGAACCGGGGGACAGACAGGGTTCGGAGCCGCATCCGCGTTCGGCTCCGGACCCGTCCCCCGGCACCGGGGGCCCGGTGAGATGGGATCACGCCGGGCCCTCCGCCGCGCCGTGGGTAGAGTCCGGCCTGACCAGCCGGGCCGCGCCGACGGCGCCGATGCGGCGGAACAGCCCTCCGCGACAGGGCACATGGGGAAGCGGGGGGACGCGCGGGGGAGACGGGGGGGGAACGGGTGGGGCGCCCGGAGGCGCCGCTGGACCCGCACGGGGGGCCGGTTCAGCGGTTCGCGACCGAGCCGCGCCGATTGCGCCGCGAGGCGGGCACACCCACCTACCGGGCGATGGCGGCGAAGGCCGCCTTCCCGGTCCCCGCGCTCTCCCGCGCGGCCGGTGGCGAGCAACTGCCGTCCCTGGCTGTGGCGCTGGCCCGCGCCGAGGGGCCGGGGTCGCCGCGTACGGCCCCGAAGCGCGCCGCCGGACCCGACGGCGCCGCGAACCCCGCCACACCCCGCGACACCCTCATCGTCGTGGACCAGTTCGAGGAAATCCTCACCCTCTGCCAGGACCCCGACGAGCGCGCGGGCTTCATCCGGCTGCTGCTCGCCGCCCGCCACCCCGCCGCCCGGCCGCGGGTCGTCATCGCCGTCCGGGCCGACTTCCACGGCCGGTGCGCCGCCCACCGCGAACTCGCCGGTGCCCTGTCGGCCGCCTCCCTGCTCGTCGGCCCGATGACCCGGGACGAGCCGCGCCGGGCCGTCGTCGGACCCGCCCAGCGCGCCGGGCTGATCGTGGAACGCGAGGTCACCCGAAGGATCGTGGCCGAGGTCGACGGTGAACCCGGCGGACTGCCCCTGCTCTCCCACGCCCTGCGCGAGACCTGGCGCCGCCGCCGGGGCCGGGTCCTGACGACGGCCGCGTACGAGGCGTCCGGGCGGCGCGCACGGGGCGACCGCCCGGTCCGCCGAGGACGTCTGCGGCGAACTCACCCACGAACAGCGGCGGCTGGCCCGGCTGGTGACGCCGCGGCTCGTCACCTCCGGCGACGGCTCCCCCGACACCCGGCGGCCCGAACCCCGCGCCGAACTCTCCCTCGGCGACCCGGACGCGACGGCGGTCGTGGTCGAACGGCTCGTCCGGGCCCGGCTGCTCACCCTCGACCGGCGGCGGGCGGCGCGGGCGGGGTCAGACTCCGGGACGTGGATTCCCGCCACTCGCTGGGCTCCCCGCTGCCCACCCCCGGCGACCCGGTGCTCTCCGTCGCCTTCTCCGGGGACGGCCGCACCCTGCACACCACGGGACCGCACACCGGCCCGGCCCGGCATACCCTCGACCCCGCGAAGCCGGCGGCCGGCGTCTGCGCACGGGCGGGCTCGGGGCTCTCCCGGGCCGAGTGGGGTCAGCACCTCGACGACATCCCGTACCGGGACACCTGCGGGTAGGGGGGGACGGGGACGGGGCCGTCGTGGCGCACGGCCGGGTCAGAAGACCACCCGGGTGGTGGGGGTCTGTCCCGAGACCGCCTGCCGGAGCCGTTCGGTGAGCGTCCCCGTCAGGATCTCCAGATGGTCGGCGCCGTAGGTCTCCGTCCAGCTCTCGGCCTCGATCTCGTAGATGACGCCGACGACGACGGTGCCGCTTCTGACCACGGAGTGGACCTCCTTGGGCGCTTCGCCGTCCTGCTCGTAGGCATGGCTCTCGTCTCCCAGGGCGGGCAGGGCCACGGAGGGCGGCTTGGTCTCCTTCATCTCCCGGTAGAACTGCCGGGCGGCCGTGACATCGGGGAAGCCGATGACGTGGAAGGACGCCACGTTGTCCGTCTCCGGTGCCAGGTAACTGACGGTGCCGCAGGCCGACATCCGGGTCGCGACCGGCGGGCACTCCGTCCCCTGGGCGACCTCCGGGGCGGACTCCACGGTCCAGCCGCCCGGTACGGCGTCGAGACCCGGGAGGATCGACGCCACCACGTCCCGGTCCTTGAGCACCGAGCGGTCGCGGCCGTCGAACCGGCCGTCCGGGCCGCCCGGCCGGGCCGCCGTGCCGCCGCCCCGGCCGGAACCGCCGGCCGCCTCGTCCCCGTCGAGTGCCTTCGCGCCGCCGTAGACGGCGAGCACCACGATTCCCAGTACACAGGCGACCGTCGCCAGCAGGGCGCCCGCGCCGCCACGGGTGGTCGAGATCGTCAGCGGGCCGAGGGAGAGCTCTCCGGCCGGGTCGCCGGTGGCGGTGCCCGAGGGGTTCGGTGGCCGCCCGGGCGGTTCGGCGGGCGGCGGCGGTGCCGTCAGCAGGGTGGCCAGCCGCCGTCCGAACTCCGGATCGGAGCCGACGGCCTCCCGCAGCGCCGTACCCAGCCGGTCCGCCGCCGCCGGGTCCCGGGGCGATACGCCGAGGCCGGTGAGGGCGGCCCGGCCGGACTCCGATTCCCCGAGCCGCTCCCGTACGAGACGGACGACGGCCGGTACCGTCCCCGCGCCGGTCGCGGACCCCGTACCAGTACTTGTGCCGGTCCCCGCGCCCGTACCCGTACTTGTGCCGGTACTTGTGCCCGTGTCCATGCCCGTACTTGTGTCCGCGCTCGCGGCGACGACGATCGGTACCACCGTCGACAGTAAGCCCGCCGTATCCATCCGGCCCCCTTTGACGAAGGCCAAGTATGGGGAGCGACCGGCGCGAACTGAAGGCTCCGGACTCCGGCGGTATCACGGTGCCGTACAGACAACCGCCGCCCGCAGGTTCTGCGGCTGGCTGGTGGTGTTGATCGCGTGCACCTCCCAGCCGTTCGGGGTCAGGCCGCCGGTCGAGACGTAGAGGAAGACCCCGCGGAGGACCGCGTCGGCGGTGCCGCCGCCGCTGGGGACCCGCCCGGCGGGGCAGATCGCGATGGCCGAGCCGCTCTGCCCCGGGGGCAGGACGGTGAACGAACTGTCGATCGAGATGGAGTGCGGCTTGGGCGAGCAGATCGCGACGGCCCGGATCCGCGAGCCGACGGTGTCGCGGTTGAGCGCGCCGGTCTGCCAGCCGTCGGCCTTCGGGGTGGAGAACTGGATGTACGCGGCCGGGCCGGACGACCCCGGCAGGACACCCAGGCTCATACCGCCGCCGGTGACGGCCTCGTCGGGCAGACAGGACGCCGCGACGACCCCGGCCACCCCGGGGGAGACGACGAGACCGGGGCTGAACCGCTGGACCACCGGATCGGCCGAGCAGACGGCGTAGGCGGTGACGGAGTGGGCGTTGACCGGATCGGTGTTGACGGCCTCGATCTCCCAGCCCTGGTGGGGGGTGGGACTGCCGCCGCTCGCCGCCGGATGCGTCATGGTCAGCCGCAGGGCGCTCGCGCTCTCGGCGCTCCGGTTGCCACCGCCCACGACGTGGGGTGCCGAGGCGGGACACTCGGCGAAGGAGTTGGCGAAGCTGCCGGGCGGGATCGACACGGTCGGCCCCAGTACGTCGACGTGTACGGCCCGCGTCCTCGGCGGCCCGGTCTCGGGCGGGGCGGGTGCGGTGGGGGTGGCGGGTGCGGCGGCCGTGCCCAGGGTCAGGCTCAGCAGGGTCGCGGCGGCGATCAGCAGGGGAACACGGGGGCTTCGCATGGGGGCTCCTGGGCGGGGCGCTGTGCGGGGCCGGACGGCCGAGACGGCGGTCCGGCCCCGGGTCGGCGTATGCCCGGCCGGCCGGCCGGGATCCGGTGGCCCGGGGCCGATGGCGGCCGGGGGGTCCGGCGATCCGGGGGCGTACGGGGTGAGGATGACCGGTGCCGGGGGTGCCGTACCGCCGTCTCACCCGAACGCCCCGGCGGCCCGCCCGGCGCGACCCGAACGGACCGCGCGGCACTCAGCTCCGCGCCTCCGCCTCCGCCTCCGCCGCTTCCGCCGACTCCTCTGTTGTCAGGGATTCGACCGCGCGGGCCAGACTGTGGCGGCCGTGGCCCCGGGCCACCTGGTCCTCGAAGAGCCGCTGGAGCGGGGCGATCAGCTCCGTGCCGAGCCCCTGGGACTCGGTCGCCGTGAGGATGTTCCGCAGGCCGGACGCGTTCATCTCCAGGCTCGACGTCTCCGTGTCGTACCTCCCGGCGTCGATCTCCGCCGCGAACTCCGGCAGCGCGGCCTGGACACCCGTCAGCCAGCGGTTGAGATGACCGGTCATGTCGACCGCCTTGATTCCCTCCGTCCGGGCCAGGGCCATGGCCTGGAAGAAGCCGGCGAAGAGCCCGTACATCCTACTGAGGATCGCCACGTCGTGGACGGAGGCCAGTCCGGGATCGGAGCCCACGAAGGTCCCCGCGCCCAGCGGGTCGAGCACCGCGCGGAACTTCTCGTACGCCGCCTCGGTACCGCTGTAGAGGATGAACGCGTCGTCGGTGCCGATGGTCTGCGGTACGGCGTACACCGCGCCCACCAGATAGCCGGCGCCGTACTCCTCGACGAGGGAGGCGAGTTCACGGGCCGGGCCCGGGGTCGCGGTCGTCAGATTGGCCACCGTCCGGCCCGGGAGCGCCGGGGCGACCGAGACCAGGAGGTCCCGCGCGGAGTCCTGGTCGAGGACCGCCACGACGACCAGTTCGGCCGCGGCGACGGCCGCCGCCGGGGAGTCGGCCCGTACGGCGCCCCGGGCGACGAGCGCGTCCGCCTTCGCGGCGGTCCGGTTCCATACGGTCGTCGGATGCCCGGCGGCCAGGAACGCCCCGGCCAGCGCCTGGCCGAGGTTGCCGAGCCCGATGACGGAGACGGACACGGGGGCGGAGCCGGAGACGGAGGGGAGCTGCTGAGCGTTCATGGTTCGGATCCCTTCGAGGGGGGCGGTGTGTCGGTGTCGACGCCGTCATCGTGTCGGGGCGCGCTGTCGGTTCACTGCCGGTCCGCTGCCGGTCCTGCGCCGGTCCGCTGCCGGTATTACCGGGCCCGGTGTGGCGCGGGTCATGGCACGGGACACCGAGGTGCTGATGGGGTGTCCCGATGCGCGCCACCACCACCACGCCACCGGCCGTCGCCGCCGTACTCGTGGCCACCCTGGCCCTGACCGGCTGCGGCGACGACGGCACCGCGGTGTCGCGCGGCGACGAATGCCGGATCGCCGTCTCCCCGCGGCCGGGGGCGCCCGTCGGGGACGGCGCGAAGGACGCCGTACGGATCATCGAGACGACCGGCTTCGCCCCGGCGCCCGAGCGGTGCGCCGACCGGGAGCTGACGGCGGAGTTCGAGGTCACCAACGGGAAGCGGGAGCCGTATACGTACACCGTCACGTTCTCCGTCACCGACGCCTCTTCCGGGCGGGCCCACAGCACCGGCCCGGTGACGGTCGCGGCCGTCCAGGCGGGCGGGACCGTACGGCGCACCTTCACCGCGCCCCACGTTCCGTCCGAGGTCCGCGCCTCGGCCCGGGTGAGCGTCACCGAGGTCCGCTCGGTCCCGACGGACGAGGTCGGCTCCCCCTCGGGCGGATGTCCTCCGTCGGGGGTCCGGGTGACCGCCGGCCAGGGGAACGCGGCGATGGGCCTGCGGGTCGTCGGCGTCACGCTCACCAACTGCGGCACCCGCCCGTACACCCTCGACGGCCACCCCGGCCTCACCCCGCTGGACGAGGACCACCGGCCGCTCGACGGCGTCCGGATCCTGCCAGGAGGCGGGGACATCGCCCAGGTCACCGGCTTCGACGCGGCACCGCGCCCGGTGACCCTGGCGCCGGGGGAGACCGCGACGACCGATCTGATGTGGCGCAACACCCATACCGGCTACGGCGAGGCGGCGTCCGCGCCGTACGTCCGGCTGGTCCCGAAGCCGGGCGCGCCGCCGGTGACGCTGATCCCGGAGCTGGACCTGGGGACGACGGGGAAGCTGGGAGTCAGCGCGTGGCAGAAGCCGGCGAAGGGGAGCCGGTGAAGGGGAGCCGATGAACGAGACGAACCCGACTCATTCGATCAAGGGGAGCCGATGACGACCGAGGGAGCCGGGCCCGCCGGACCGCCGTTGTTCGATATCGCCCGGGTCTTACCCGAGTTGGTGCCGCTGACCCGCCGGACCACGGCCCTCCGCCCGAAGCGGGGCGCGCCGACACCCTACGAAAGCTCCCTCGGCGGCCCGCTGCTGTGGCCCGGGGACACCCCGTGGCCCGTCTGCGACCGGCCGGACCACCACGACTGGGTCGAGTCCCCGTCCCCGGGAGCGGTCCCCATGGTCCCGGTACTCCAGCTCTTCGCCCGGGACGTGCCCCAACTGCCCTTCCCCGAGGGGACGGACGTCCTCCAACTGCTGTGGTGCGCCCTGCTCCACCCCGACGAGCCGTCCGGGGCGGTGCGCCCCGTACTCCACTGGCGTACGGAGTCGGCGCTCGTGCCGCTCGTGCCGTCCGGGATCCCGGGGGACGTGCCGCGCCCGGCCGAGGGGGAGTACGAGCCGGACTTCCTGCCCGTCGCGTGCACCCTGGCGCCGGTGGAATGCGTCGACTATCCGAACCGGGATCTGCCGGAGGAGTTCGTTCCGCGCGTACTGCGGGCCGAGGAGGAGTTCGGCTTCTTCCTGACGGAGTTCGGCGTACTGGAGTCCAAGGCCGGTGGCTACCCCGCGTGGACCCAGCCCCCGGACTGGCCGTACTGCGCCGCCGGACACCGGATGGAGCATCTGCTGAGCGTCACGGGCGACGAGGAGTCGCGGATGGACATGGGGGACGCCGGGGGTGTCTATCTCTTCGTCTGTACCGAGTGTCCGGGGTTGCCGTACGCGTCGCGGTACGACTGCCACTGAGCGCGCCGCACCCATAAATCGCATAAACAGTCCGGGAGTTGGCGTACGAGAGCCCTGTCGCCGGGAACTACAGTGAGGAGGGTGACCTCACCCCCGGAAGACCTTCAGCGCCGGATCCGCGAAGCCGACCGTGAGGCCGCCGTCCAGCGCCTCCAGGAGGCGTATGCCGAAGGGCAGCTCACCCACGAGGAGATGGACCAGCGACTGGACGGGGTGCTGACGGCCTCGACCCGGGGCGACCTCGAAGCGGTCCTCGCGGTCCTGCCGCCGGAGGAGCCCGGCACGGTCGCCGAGATCGGCGCGGCGGGCGGCCGGATCCGCCGAACCGGCGCCTGGAAGGTGCCGAGGACGCTGAAGGTGGCATCGGCGTTCGGCCGGGTGCGGCTCGACCTCTCCCGGGCGGTCATCGATCACCCGGTGATCGATATCGAGCTTCAGATCGGTACCGGGAGCGCCCGGATCACGGTCCCGCGCGACGCGGTCGTGGACCTCGGCGGACTGACCACGGGCTGGAAGGACGTCCGCTACAAGCCGCGCGCGGCCAAGGGCAAGGGCCCCACGATCCGGATCACGGGCGCGATGGGCATGGGCAGGCTGAAGATCCGCCACGCGTTCCGCTGAGGGGCCGGGGGCGTCGACGGGGGCCGGGCCGTTCGGATCTCAGTCGCCGCAGCCGCCCCCGCAGGAGTCCGCGCCGTAGGCGTCGGCCCAGTCGCCCCCGCCGTCGTCCGGGCGGCCGTTCGCCGAGCCAGGCTCGCGCCGGGGCGGGCGCGGCGGACCGGGACGTACGGCCCCCTTGAGCAGGGCGCTGCGGATCCGGGGCGGCACGTCCGCCACAGCAGTCCCGGCCCGGGCCCGGCAGAAGCGGTTGAAGCGGCGCCAGCGCCGGGAGTACTCACCGGGCCAGGCCAGGGCCGTGGCCCAGAGGAGCCACCAGATCGGCAGGATCGCCACCATCCAGAACCCGGGTTCCCAGCCCAGCAGGGGAAGCGGCACCTCGTTCGCCATGCCCTGGACGGTCACCCCGATGGTGACGACGAAGGAGACGACGCCGATCACGGTCTGGCAGGGCTCGGCGAACCAGCGCACCTGAGGCTTCCGTTCGGCGAGCAGGTCCCGGTACGCCGTGAACTCCGCCGCGTCGCGGACGTCGTGGAACCGGGTCTCCGCCGACCCCCGCCGCCGGAGGCCGTCGAGGAGCGCGGCCAGTACCGGATCGGACGGTTCGGGCACCCCTGGTACGGCGGTTATGGCGCCGTCGTCGGCGACCGTGACCGCGCCCTGGTGCGCCAGGAGCAGCAGGGCCGTCAGGGTGGCGGTGAAATCGCCGTCCGACTGCTGCGCCGCCTCGACCGGCCCGATGCCCTCCCGCTCGATCCGCCGGATGACGGCGCGGTCGGGCAGCCCGCCCAGCAGCCGCCACAGCCCCAGGGCGGCATGGACCGCCGCGAAGCCCAGCAGCCACCAGAGCACGAACAGTCCGTCGTCGTATCCCCACCCCATGGCCGCCCCCGGCAGTCGACTGGCGGCTACGTGCCCCGTACGGGCCCCGGCCATGCCCGCGGAGCCCGGTGTCTCGGCCACCGGTTCTCCGGCGGGCGAGGCTCAGGACCGGGTGGCGGTCGCGCAGTCCTCGTCCGCCGTCGTACCGTCGCCGCTCTCGACCGGCCGGCTGCGGTCGTACGGATCTATTCGCGGCCCCCCGTCGGCGGGCCGGGCGTCACCCGTGCCGAAGGGCGGCACGAAGTAGCCCGTGGGCTCCCCGCAGCCGCCGTTGGTCATGTCCAGCGCGTACGAGACGAGCGACATCGTGCCCGGCTCGGTGGTGACCCGGGACGGATCGTCCCAGCTCATCACCAGCACGCGCCGGACGATGGTGCGGATGACCTCGGCGTCGGGGTCGCCCTCGACCGCCGCCGGGGTGACCGGATAGACGAAGGTGACATCGGCCGTCACCTCGACCGCGCCCCGCTTGCCCTCCCGGAAGGAGAGCCGGCCACGGGTCTTCACGGTATCGCCGACCAACTGGGCCTGCCCCGGCCGGAACCGGCTGAAGAGGAGCAGCGGATCGGTGTCGGCGGTGGGCGGCGCGGCCGGTGACAGGGCCGTACGGAGGTACTCCTGGATGTCCTTCTGGTGCGGGTTCAGCAACGCGATCGCCTCGGCGGGCCGTTCGCCCCGGAGCACCCGGGGGTCGAGCCCGGCGCCGACCAGGAAGTCCCGGCTCTGCCGCAGGGCCCGGTCCACCTGCGCGGCGTCCATCCAGCCGGTGGCCCGGCCCGCCGGGACGGTGATCCCGGCCGCGCCGTCGGCCCAGCGGGCGGCGGGCGACCCCCGGAACGGGTCGTCGAGGGTGCCCCGGAGCCCGGACGAGGAGCCGGGCGCGCCCGTCGGAGCGCCCGTCTCGGCGGCCAGGGGCGTCTTGTTCTCCTGCCCGCCGCCGCCGAACAGGTCGGTGACCTGCTGCGGGAAGATCGCCACGGCCAGCAGGGCGAGGGTGACCACGATCCCGATCACGTACCAGGCCGTCCGTCTCCTGGCCCGCGGACCCGTCCGGGGCCCGGCGCCGAGCCGGGACTCACCCGGGGAGTACGTACGCCAGCCCGGCGGCGGCTCCGGGTTCTCCCGCAGCCGCCGGGTGACCTCACGGGCCCGGGCCGACGGCTCGACGGGGGCGTCGGCCGCCGTACCCTCCACGGACTCGCGGAGGAACCGGTCCCAGTCGTCGTCGGAGACGGACGAACCGTCGTGCCCTTCCTGTCCCCCCGCGCCGCTCACGCCGTACTCCCCGTTGTCGTCGTCCGAACGCTCAAGATTCGTACGGATGATCCCATGGAGGTCCGACAGCCGCCGTATCGGCGGACGGCAATAGGACGCCCCGATGGCCGGATCGAAAGACCTCCGAACACTCGGTACGGCTCTGCGCCACCTGCCCTCGGGGCCTGATCCTCAGCCCCCGGGCGGTACCCTCCACGGCCTCGACACAGGCGCGGGCGACGTCGTGCCCGGCGGTATTCAGGGCGGCGGCCACGGCGGCACCTGTCGTTCCTGACGCTCCGATCACCAGTACCTTCGTACGGCGGATGATGTCAGCGCCGCCCCGGTACGTCGTGGAAGTCCCCGATATCCCCGACTTCCCCCAGAAAATCGGACCAGGCCGAAGGAGCCCCGCTGTGCCGACGAACGTCGTAGTCGCCCAGACCACCGTGGACGACGAGCCGAAGGCGACGGCCCTGGCCCGGGGCGCGGTCGAATCCCGCCTCGCGGCCTGCGCCCATGTCGACCCCCCGCTCCGCGCGGTCTACCGATGGCAGGGCGAGATCCAGGACGACCGCGAGTGGCGCGTCTCGTACAAGACGACCCGCGACCGCCTCCCGGCCCTGGCGGCCTGGGTCGCCGCCGAGCACCCGTACGACGTCCCGGAATGGATCGTCCTGCCGGTGGAGTCCGGCTCGGACGCCTACCTGGCCTGGGTCGCGGAGGAGACCACGCCGGAGGGGGAGTGACTTTCGGGGCGCGTCCGTAGGACCGGTGGCGGTCGTCGGCGCCTCAGCGGGCCGGAGTCGGCGCGGCCGAAGGCTGCCAATCCCGCCTGAGCAGCCCGTAGATCCAGGAGTCGGACACCACGCCGTTCACGACGCAGTCCTCCCGGAGCGTCCCTTCCCGGACGAATCCGAGCTTCTCCAGCACCCGGCCGGACGCGGCGTTGCGCGTATCGGCCTCGGCCTGCACCCGGTTCAGGTCGAGTGTGTCGAACGCCCAGGTCAGCACGGCGTGCGCGGCTTCCGTCGCATACCCGTGGCCCCACGCCGACTTGTCGAGGACGTATCCCAGCGACGCGCTCCGGAAGTCCGGGTTCCACGAGGTCAGCCCGCACCAGCCGACGAAGGCCCCGTCAGAGGCCCGGTCGATGGCCACCCGTGCCCCGGACCCTTCGTCCTGGATCCTCGCGCACGTCGCGATGAAGCGGTCGGCGCGAGCCGGATCGGTCCACGTCGGAGAGTCCCAGTAACGCATCACTTCGGTGTCGCTGTGCAGTGCGTACAGGTGGTCCGCGTCGGCGTCGGTGAAGGGGCGCAGCCGCAGGCGCGCGGTGTCGAGTGAGGGCGTGGCCGGAGTCATGCGGACCATCTTGCGTCGGGGTGGGGCTGGCGGGACACCGGTTATCCGACCCCGACCCCGACCCCGACCCCGGCCCCGGCCCGCCGCCCCCGCGCCCCCGTTGCACGGGCGGAGCACGGCCTTCCCGCGCGAGCGGTGCGTACCGCCAGCTCCATCAGCCCGAAGGTGCGGTGCCCGTCCTCGCGGCGCGTCGCGGCGTCTACGGGTTCGGTGAGCCGGTCCCACCAGTCGGTATCCGGCGGTACGTGATGCCCGTACGCCATGCCCACGGGCTCCCCGTCCCCCGTCCGCGCCAGGACGGCCCGGAAGCCCGGCCGCCGCGTCTGGCCGCCGAACCGCTGGAACGCGGCGGCGACATCGCTCTCGGTCTCGCGGTACGGCGGTTCCGCGAACACCTCGGCGTAGATCATTCGGAACGCGTCCTCGGCCCCGACTGCGGCCGGGCCGTCGAGCCGTACGACGGTGGTGGTGTGCTCGGTCATCTCGTCCCCTCCCCGATCCCTCCCCTGTGCCGACATGATCGCCCGCCGGGGCCGGGCGCTCCACCACAACACCGATCTAGGGTGGGGCATATGCGTTACGGGGTGCTGGGGCCGCTCGTCGTCCGGGGTGGGGACGGGGAGGCCGTCGGTGTGGCCGGGGCGCGGGTGCGGATGTTGCTGGCGCGGCTGCTGGTGGAGCCGGGGCGGGCTGTGGGCGAGGACCGGCTCGTGGCCGATCTGTGGGGCGGCGATGAGCCGCCCGAGCATCCCCGCAACGCCCTTCAGGGGCAGGTGTCCCGGCTCCGGGCCGCCCTGGAGCGGGCCGTGGGGCCCGGCGGGCGGGGGCTCGTCGAACGGGACGCGGCAGGGTACCGGCTGCGGGTCGCGGCGGGTGAGGTCGATTCGGACTGGCCCTCGGGGCCCGCAGGACCGGGGAGTACGACGTGGCCGAGACCCATCTGCGGGCGCTGCTCACCTGGTTCGAGGACGCCGCCTACGGGCCCGGCCGCGCCCTGGTCCTGGCCGAGCTGGGGTTCGTCGCCGAGGAACGCGGCGAAGCGGATTCGGCGTACCTCCGCCATCACGACGGTCTGACGGCCGCCCGCGAACTGGGCGACCCCCGGGCCGTGGCGCTGGCCCTCGAAGGGCTCGCCGGGGCGCACGCCCTGGGCGGTGATCCGGAGCGGGCCGCCGTACTGCTGGGCGCCGCCGCCGCCGCGCGGGAGTCGGCCGGCGCCCCGCTGCCCGCCGCCGAACGCCGCGACGTGGACCGGGTGTCCGCCGCCGCCCGGACGGCCCTCGGGGAGTCCGCGTACACGGCCGCCTACGGGCGGGGTACGGCCCTGGAGGGGGCGGCGGAGGCGGCGGAGTACGCGGTCGGCCGTACCGGCTGACCAGGCGGGACGCCTTTCACAACTTCAGCTGGAACTCCAGCGACCGATGGGTGGAGCGGTAGCCCAGCCGCTCGTTGACCCGGCGCATGGCGTGGTTCGTCTCGGCCGTGTCGGTGACCAGGCCCGGCGCGCGGGGGGTCAGGGACCGGGCGTGGCGGATCGACGCCGCCTTCATCCACAGGGCCAGACCGCGTCCCCGGTGCTCGGGCAGAACGCCCGTACCGTAGTTGACGCCGTCCCCGTCGCCGTCGCCGTCCTTGTTGCCCGGCAGGACGAGTTCGGTGAATCCGGCGATCGAACCGTCGGCGACGTCCACGGCGGCGACCGTGTGCAGCAGGTCGCCGCGCTCCTCGACCCGCCGGGCCACCGCGCGGACCCGCTCCTCGTCCCAGACGGGGGTCCCGAGGTCGGCGTCCTCCGCCGGCATGTCGTCCATGGCGCGCCGGGCGGCCGTGAACGTGGCCGCCAGGGCGTCCGGTACGGTCCCGGACCACGACGTCAGCCGGTAGCCGGGGGGTGCCTCGGCGACGAGCCGGGCGAGCGTCGCCGGGTCCGCCTCGGCGAGCGGCAGCCGGGAGTGGAGCAGGGTGAGGGCGGCCCGGAAGCCCCGGGCGGCCAGGAACGCGGCGCCCGGCGAGCCCGCGTCCGCCCCGGCGAGTACGGAGCGGCGGCCGTCCGCGCGGGCGGTCGCCAGGGCGTGGTCCAGAAGGCGCGTACCGATACGGCGGCGGCGGCCGGCCGGGTCGACCTCGATCCGGAGTGCGGCGATCCGGCGCCGGCCGGGGTCGGTGAAGAGCCGTAGGGACGCCGTACCGCGAGGTGTTCCGTCGGCGCCGGTGGCCACGAGGGTCAGCCGGTCGTCATCGGGGGTATCGCTATCCGTCCGGGTGATGCGGAGGAACGGTTCAGCGGTGTCGTACGGGGTGGATGGGAACGACAAGGGGGCTCCGTCGGGTGGTGGTGGAGACGGGGGATTCGGGCCGGCCGGGGATCGTGCTGCCCCACTGAGCGCTCGTACGCATCTGCCGTACACCTCCTCGTCGACGGAACCGGACCGGTGGAACGACGACGACCGGGCGGCGTGGGGACGGTACCGCCCGGGCGACGGGCGCGCCATCGGATATCCGGCGGGCGGCCTCCCCGGGGCAGGACAGGCCGGGGCTGGGCGTGGCGTGGCGGGGCGGGGGCAAAATCGCTGGTGGAGGGGGAGGCCGGATCGGCACGGTGGAGTCCATGTCATCATCCGAACCCGCCGCCCCCGGCGACATATCCCGGATATCCCGTACGTCCCGACCGGCCGCCCCGCCCCGGACCGCCGGGCCGTCCCCGGGGAGCGCCGCGCCGCCGTCCGGGACCGGCCGCCGGCCCCCCGGGCTCTGGCGGGACCGCGACTTCCGGGCGTTCTTCACATCCGTGACCCTCAGTCTGCTCTCCACCAGTGTCAGCTATATCGCGCTGCCGCTGATCGCGGTGCTCGCCCTCGGTGCCGGGCCGGGCGAGGTCGGGCTGCTGGCGACCCTCGGCACGGTCGCGTTTCTGCTGATCGGACTGCCCGCGGGCGCCTGGCTCGACCGGCTCGACCATCGCCGGGTGATGGTCTGCGCCGAGGTGACCAGGGCCGTGGTCTTCCTCTCCGTACCGCTGGCCTGGGCGCTGGACGCGCTCACCCTCTGGCAGTTGTACGCGGTGGCGCTGATCGGCGGCTGTGCGATGGTCTTCTTCGACGTGGGGACGCAGAGCGTTCTGCCGGGTCTGGTGGGGCCCGAGCGGCTGATCCGGGCCAATACGGCGGTGGTCACCCTCCACGCGGCCGGACAGGTCACGGGCCGGGGCGCGGGCGGTCTGGTGATCTCGGCCATTTCGGCTCCGCTCGCGGCCCTGGCCACGGGTTTGCTCCATCTCGCGTCGGCGCTGCGGCTCGCCACCCTCAAGAACTTGTCCGGTGGGAAGAGGTCCGGGACGCGTTCCGGCGGCGGGCCGTCCGGCGCCGTCCCGGCCGGTACGGCGCCGGGCGCGGCCCGCGATACGGCGCCGGGCGCACGGGCACCGAGGCGCCCGGGGCTCGCGGCCGAGATCGGGGAGGGGCTGCGGCACGTCCTGGGCCGCCCCGAACTGCGGGCGCTGGTCGTCATCGGGATGCTGACCAATCTCGGCGCGCAGTTGGTGATGGCCCTGATGCCGGTGCTGTTCACCCAGGAGCTGGGGATGTCGGCCGGGGTGCTGGGGCTGTTCTGGTCGGTGGCCGGGATCGGGGTCTTCCTCGGCGCCCGGCTGGCCCGGCCGCTGGGGGAGCGGTTCGGCTACGGGCGGACGATCGCCTGGTCCGGCCTGGTGTGCTCCCCGATGGCGCTGCTGATTCCGCTGATCGACCGGGGCTGGTGGCTGGGTCTCGCGGCCTTCGGCCTGATGACGGACTGCGTCCGGGCCGGAGTCTTCAACGTCCTCGGGGTCACCCTGCGGCAGAGCATGACCCCCGATGAGCTGCTCGGCCGGATGAACGCCACGTTCCGGTTCCTCTTCTTCGGGGCGCTGGCGGTGGGCGCGGGCCTGGCGGGGCTGATCGGACAGTTCGTGGACATCCGCGCGGCGCTGTGGGCGGGTTCCGTGAGTGTGACGCTGGTCGCCCTGCCCGCGTTCATCGGGCTGCGGCGCGGCTCGTGGTGGCGGGGCGGCCCGCCGGCGATCCGTACGGAACCGGCCGGGCAGGCCGACCGCGCCACGGCCCCCGCCGACCCGACGGACCGCGCGGAGACGGGGGACCGCGCCGAATCGGCCGAACCGTCCGGCCCGGCGGTATCACGGGATTAAACCCCGGTCGCACATGTTGTCGACTACATGCCCACTTCACAGCCACCCATCGGAGAGCCCGCCCCGCGCTCGTATCCTCGAACCATGACAGAAGACCAGGTCGGGCGGCCCACCGCCAACGCCATGCGCCGCGCGCTCAAGCGCGCCCGGGACGGAGTCGCGCTCGATGCCACCGAGGCGGCGGTGCTGCTCCAGGCGCGCGGCGACGACCTGGCCGACCTGTGCGCGTCGGCGGGCCGGGTCCGGGACGCGGGCCTCGCGGCGGCGGGCCGCCCCGGGGTCATCACGTACTCCAAGAGCGTCTTCATCCCCCTGACCCGCCTCTGCCGGGACAAGTGCCACTACTGCACGTTCGTGACCGTCCCCGGCAAGCTCCGCCGGGACGGCCACGGGATGTTCATGTCGCCGGACGAGGTGCTCGCCGTCGCCCGGCGCGGCGCCGAACTGGGGGTCAAGGAAGCCCTCATCACCCTCGGCGACAAGCCGGAGGACCGCTGGCCGGAGGCCCGGCAGTGGCTGGAGGCCGAGGGATACGACTCCACGATCGACTACGTCCGGGCGATGTCGATCCGGATCCTGGAGGAGACGGGACTGCTGCCCCATCTCAATCCGGGCGTCATGAGCTGGACCGACTTCCAGAAGCTGAAGCCCGTCGCCCCCTCCATGGGCATGATGCTGGAGACGACGGCGACCCGGCTGTGGAGCGAGCCCGGCGGCCCGCATCACGGCTCGCCCGACAAGGAGCCCGCCGTCCGGCTGCGGGTGCTGGAGGACGCGGGCCGCAGCTCCGTGCCGTTCACCAGCGGGCTGCTGATCGGGATCGGCGAGACCTATGAGGAGCGGGCCGAGTCCCTGTTCGCCCTGCGCCGGATCTCCCGCGCCTACCACGGCATCCAGGAGCTGATCCTGCAGAACTTCCGCGCCAAGCCGGACACCGCGATGCGCGGAATGCCGGACGCGGAGCTGGACGAGCTGGTCGCCACCGTCGCCGTCGCCCGGCACATCATGGGCCCGGACGCCTGCCTCCAGGCCCCGCCCAACCTGGTGGACGGGGAGTTCGCCCGGCTGATCGCGGCCGGGATCGACGACTGGGGCGGGGTCTCCCCGCTCACCATCGACCATGTGAACCCGGAGCGGCCCTGGCCGAGGATCGACGCCCTCGCCGAGCAGTCCGCCGCCGCGGGCTTCCGGCTGGCGGAACGCCTCTGCGTCTATCCCGAGTTCGTCCGGCGCGGCGAGCCCTGGCTCGACCCCCGGCTGATGCCCCATGTCGACGCCCTGGCCGACCCGGCGACCGGGCTGGCCAAGCCGGACGCCCGCCCGGCCGGACTGCCCTGGCAGGAGCCCGACGAGAACTTCACGGCGACCGCCGGCGGCCGGACCGACCTGCACCGCACCATCGACACCGAGGGCCGCACCGGCGACCGCCGCGACGACTTCGACGAGGTCTACGGGGACTGGGAGGCGCTGCGCGAGGCGGCGGCCCCCGGCATGGTCCCCGAGCGGATCGACACCGACGTCCGGGACGCCCTGCGGACCGCCGCCGACGACCCGACCCGGCTCACCGACGCCGAGGCGCTCGCCCTGCTGCACGCGGACGGCCCGGCGCTGGACGCGCTGACCCGGATCGCCGACGAACTGCGCCGCTCCGTCGTCGGCGACGACGTCACCTATGTCGTCACCCGGAACATCAACTTCACCAATGTCTGCTACACCGGCTGCCGTTTCTGCGCCTTCGCCCAGCGCCGTACGGACGCCGACGCCTACACCCTCTCCCTCGACCAGGTCGCCGACCGGGCCGCCCAGGCGTGGGACGTGGGCGCCGTCGAGGTCTGTATGCAGGGCGGCATCCATCCCGACCTCCCGGGCACGGCCTATTTCGACATCGCCCGCGCCGTGAAGGAACGCGTCCCCGGGATGCATGTCCACGCCTTCTCGCCGATGGAGGTCGTCAACGGCGCCTCCCGGACCGGGATGTCGATCGAGGACTGGCTGACGGCGGCCAAGGAGGCGGGCCTCGACTCCGTACCGGGGACGGCCGCGGAGATCCTCGACGACGAGGTCCGGTGGATCCTCACCAAGGGCAAGCTGCCCGCCGCGACCTGGATCGAGGTGATCTCCACCGCGCACCGGCTGGGCATCCGCTCCTCGTCCACGATGATGTACGGCCATGTCGACCAGCCCCGGCACTGGCTGGGCCATCTGCGGACCCTGGCCCGGATCCAGCAGGAGACCGGCGGCTTCACCGAGTTCGTGACCCTGCCGTTCATCCACACCAACGCGCCGGTCTATCTGGCCGGGATCGCCCGCCCCGGCCCCACGGTCCGGGACAACCGCGCGGTGACCGCGATGGCCCGGCTGCTGCTCCACCCGCATATCACCAACATCCAGACGAGCTGGGTCAAGCTGGGGGCGGAGGGCGCGGCGGAGATGCTCCGCTCCGGCGCCAACGACCTGGGCGGGACTCTGATGGAGGAGACCATTTCCCGCATGGCGGGCTCGCGTTACGGCTCGTACCGCTCGATCAAGGACCTGGTCGCCATCGCGGAGCTGGCGGGCCGCCCGGCGAAGCCGAGGACGACGCTCTACGGCGAGGTGCCGGAGGAGCGGATCCGTACGGCGGAGGGTTCGGACGGGCATCTGCCGAAGCTGCTGCCGCTGGCGGCGGAGTAGCCGCCATCGGCTGAGGGCTGAGGGCTGAGGACTGAGGGCTGAGCGGCGCGATCGGCTGAGGGGGCGGGGCGCGCCGGGACCGGGAGACCGGGACCCGGGGCGCCCCGGCCCCGGCTCAGCGGACCTGGGCGAAGAACGCGCCCAGATCGGCCGCCAGGGCGTCCGGGGCCTGCATGGCGATGAAGTGATGCGTGACGGGGTTGCCGGTCGGCCAGTGGACGATCCGGCTCTCCCGCTCCGCGAACCGGCGCGTCCACGGCAGCCCGCTGTAGACCCCGGTCGGGACCGCCTTCTGCCCCTTCGGCCAGCCGAAGCCCTCGCTGTCGTACATCGGCCAGGACGAGGAGCCGAAGGTCCCCGTGAACCAGTACAGGCTGACGTTGTCCAGGAACAGGTCCCGGTCGATCGCTTCCTCCAGCGGCTTCCCCGACGAGTTGAACTCCCGGAACTTCTGCGTCATCCAGGCCAGCGCCGCGACCGGCGAGTCCTGCCAGCCGTAGGCGAAGGTCTGCGGCGCGGCCCGCAGCAGCGCGTGGTGGTCCACCCCCGACATCCACTCCGCCGAGGTCAGTTCGGCATAGGCCGCCCGCTCCTGGTCGGTCATGCCCGGCACGTCCTCGTCCGAGGGGAAGCCGAGCCCGCCGAGTACGTAGACGCCGGCGACGCGCTCCGGATCCGCCTCGGCGACCCGGGGGGCGATATACGCGCCGAGGTCGCCGCCCTCGACTCCGTACCGCTCGTATCCGAGCCGCCGCATCAGCCCGGCCCACATCCCGGCGACGCGCTCCACGGTCCATCCGGTGCCGGCCGGGGGCGCGGAGTAGCCGAAGCCCGGGGCGGACGGCACCACGACATGGAAGGCCCGGTCCGGATCGCCGCCGTGGGCCCGGGGATCGGTCAGCGGGCCGATCAACTCGGCGAACTCCACGAACGAGTTCGGCCAGCCGTGGGTCAGCAGCAGCGGCAGGGCGTCCGGCTCGGGCGACCGGATATGCAGAAAGTGCACGTCCTGGCCGTCGATCTCGGTCATGAACTGCGGGAAGGCGTTCAGCCGGGCCTCCCGCCGACGCCAGTCGTAGCCGTCCCGCCAGTACCCGGCCAGCTCCTGGAGCAGATCGACCGGTACGCCCCGGGCGCCGTCCGCCTCGCCGGGCAGCCGGGCGGCCCAGCGGGTCCGGGCCAGCCGGCCGCGCAGATCGTCGAGATCGGCCTGCGGGACGTCGATCCGGAACGGCCGGACCGCCTCGTCCCCGGCCGCCGCCACGACTGCCTCCGCCGCCGTGCCGCTGTCCTTGCTCATGGGCTTCTCCTCCTGTGCCGTCCTGCGCCGTCCGGTCCACCGGGCCGCCGCCGGGCTCTCCCGGCGGCAGGTACGACCGTAGGAGCCATATAGGTCTGACCAAGTCCTAGATGCCGTCCTGGACGAGGTCCTGGGCGAGGTCCTGGACGAGGGTCCGGACGCGATGTGCCGGGGGTGCCGGGGCGTTGTCCACAGCCCCTGCCGCCCCTCGGGCCCGGCTGGAACACTGAGGCGCATGAGCGGCGGATCGCGACGGCGGAGTACGGGAACCGGGCGAGTGCGGGGACAGGAGGCGGGAGGGACGGAATCGGCGGAACTGGTGGGCCGGGAGCGGGAGCTGCGGCTCTTCGACGAGCGGTGGCACGGCGATCCCGAATCCGGCGCCCGCCGCACGATGTTCCATCTGCACGGCGTCGCGGGGGTCGGAAAGTCGTCCCTGCTGCGCCGGTTCGCCGCAGCCGCGCGCGAACGGGACGCGCTCACCGCCGTCCTGGACGAATCGGCGACCGGGGTGCCCGAGGCCCTGGCCGGGATCTGCGCTCAGTTCGCCGCCCGGGGCGCCCCGCTGAAGGCCCTGGAGCGGCTGCTGGAGACCTACCGCCAACGGCGGTACGAGGCCGAGGCCGCCGTCCTCCAGCCCGACCCCGGCACCGCCGCCCCGCCCGAGGCTCCCGGCGGCCCGCAGCCGTCCCCGGGGCTGGTCACCGCCGCGCAGATCGGTGTCGTCGGCCTCGGGACCGTACTGCCGGTCGCCGGAATCCTCGACCCCGTACGCCTCGCGTCGAACGCGGGGGAGCTGCGGTCCGTTCTCAGCCGCCGGTTCGGCAGGCCGGAGGACGTCCAACTGCTGCTCGACCCGCCCGGTGCCCTCAGCCCCGTCCTCGTCGCCGAACTGACCCGGGTCGCCGCCCGGGGCCGCCGGATCGCCCTCTTCTTCGACACCTACGAGCGCACCGGCCCCTTCCTCGACCCGTGGCTGCGCGGGCTCGTCGCCGAGGAGCGGTACGGACCGCTGCCCGACGGGACCGTCATCACCACCTCCGGCCAGCGCGCCCCCGACCCCGCCGTCTGGGCCGACCACGCGGGGCTCGTCACCGGCGTCCCCCTCAGCCCCTTCACCGAGGCCGAGTCGAGGCTGCTGCTCACGGCGAAGCGGGTGGTCGACGAGGACGTCGTACGGGACGTGCTGCGGCTCTCCGGCGGACTGCCCGTCCTGGTCTCGATGCTCGCGGAGAACGCGGGCCGCCCCGACGGGCTGCCCGACCCCAGCGCCACCGCCGTCGAACGGTTCCTCCGCGGGGAGACCGACCCGGACCGGCGCGGCGCCGCCCTCCGGGGCGCGCTGCCCCGCCGCCTCAACGAGGACATACTGCTCGTCGCCACGGGCCGGGACCCCGACGGCCCGGACGCCGACCCCACCGATGCCGCCGGGGCCTTCCCCGGTGGCGGACCGGGCGGGCCCGAGCCCGCCGGGGATCCCTCGGCCGCCGGGCTCTTCGACTGGCTCGGCCGGCAGCCCTTCGTCAGCCACCGCGACGGCCACGCCCGCTATCACGACGTCGTCCGCGACCCCATGCTCCGGCTCCAGCGCACCCGTTCCCCCCGGCGCTGGCGGGCCGCCCACACCCGGCTCGCCGACGCCTTCGCGGCCTGGGCGGCGGAGGAGACGGACGGCGAAGCGCCCGGCGGCCCCCGCGAGGGCCTCCGCGACATCCACGACAGCGGCCCCGAAGAAGGACTGTGGGCCGTCGACGCCTGGCGGACCGCCCGGATCGAGGAGACGTACCACCGGCTCTGCGCCCGGCCGCGTACGGCACTCCCCGCCGCCCTCCGTGACGGCGTCCTCGCCGCCGGGGAGTCCGTCACCTCCGCCCGCCGCTGGGCCGGGGCCGTCGCCGACGCGGGCGCCGACACCGACGACGCGGCCCTGCGCGAACTCGGCGCGCACTGCCTGGCCGCCGTCGAGGACGAGTCCCGGCTGGCCGTCCCCCTGATCGGGGTGATACTCGGCCGGGCCGAGACCGACGACACCACCCGCCGCCGTGCCCTCCTGGTCCGCGCCGACGACCACCGGGGACTCGGCCACCACGACGAAGCCCTGGCCGACTACCGGCTGGCCATCGCCCTCGGCGACGACTCGCCCCGCACCCGGCACGAACTGGGCGAGACCTACCGGGTCGGCGGACGCTACGAGGAAGCCCTCACCGAATACGCCCTCGTCCTGGCGCGCTGCCCCGACACGATTCCCACCATCGCCAGCGCCGCCTACGCCCACTACAAACTGGGCCGCCACGACGAGGCGCTGACCGGCTTCGACCGGGCCGTCGCAGCCCGCCCCCGCTATACCTGGGCGCTGCGAATGCGCGCCGAGGTACGCAACGCCCTCGGCGACGGCGAAGGCGCCCTCGCCGATGTCACCGCCGCCCACGACATCGCCCCCCGGGTCCCGTGGGTCGTCGGCGCCCGGGCCGAACAACTCCGCAGACTCGGCCGCCACGACGAGGCCCTGACCCACTTCGACCGGGCGATCGAACTCGACCCCGACTACGCCTGGGCTCACGGCAGCCGGGCCATGTCCCACCACGCCCTCGGCGGCGCCGCGCGGGCCCTCGCCGACCTCGACCGGGCCCTCACCCTCGACCCCGGCTACGCCTGGGCGCTGCTGCGCCGGGCCGAGCTCCACCACGAACAGGGCGACGCCGGAGCGGCGCTGGCCGATCTCGACCGAACCCTCGACATCAGCCCCCGGTACGTCGGAGCCCTCCTCCTCCGCGCCGAAATCCACCGCGAACGGGGCGATACGGATACGGCGCTGGCCGATCTCGACCGGGCCGTCGCGACCGGGCACGCCGAAGCCGCGAGCCTCGTGCGCCGGGCCCGCCTCCATCTGGACCGGGACGATCCGGCCGGGGCCCTCGGCGACGTACGACGGCTCGTCGCCCTCGGGGACACCGCCGGGGCCCGGGCCGTACTGGCCGATCCGGCGCTCGACGCAATACCGGAAGCACGCGCACTCGTCCATGGGCTCACGGGAGCGGACGGGGGCTCAGGGGCGTAAAGGCGGACGCCCCGGCGGCTCCCGGCCCGCTCGTTCGATTACAGTGCTTCGCCGGGCGGCCCGTCACGGATCCCGCCCCATCCGGACAGGTCGAGGGCGACGTCGAAGGGGACGCGAGGTGAGTGCGGTGGCCACAGGCGTCTGGGGGCGTGCTGAGCAGCAGGATTTCCGGTCCCGGGTACGCGGCGCCCTGCTCGGCGCCGCCATCGGGGACGCCCTCGGGGCGGGGGTCGCCGGGCTCGGCACCGACGAGATCCGGGCCGCGTACGGCCCCGAGGGGGTCACCGACCTGGTCCCCGCGCACGGCCGCCGGGGCGCCGTCACCGCGGTGACCCAACTGACCCTCTTCACCGTCGACGGACTGATCCGGGCCCAGGTCCGCCGGGACACCGGCGCGTGGCATCCACCCACCGACGTCCACCGCGCCTACCTCCGCTGGGCCGCCACCCAGCGGGACTGGGGCCCGGACGAACGCCGCAAGGACAACGGCTGGCTGGCGTGCGAGGAATGGCTCTACGTCCGCCGCGAACCGCCCAAGGCCAGCCTCCTCGGCCTCGGCGACCAGCTCATGGGCACACTGGACGCCCCCAAGAACCCCACGGCCGACGACGCCGGGGCACTCAGCCGCTCGGCGCCGTTCGGGCTGCTCGTGGGGTGGGAACCGCAACTGGTCTGCCAACTCGCCGTGGAGTGCGCGGCCCAGACCCACGGCCACCCCGTCGGCTATCTCGCGGCCGGCGCGTACGCCGTGATCGTGCACGGCCTGGCGCGCGGCGAGACCCTGGACACGGCGGTGGAACGAGCGGCGGCCCTGATCGCGCCCCGCCCCGGACACGAGCCCGTCACGGAAGCGCTGACGGCCGCGCTGGGTGCCGTACGCCAGGGCGTCCCCGGTCCCGAACGGGTCGCGGCGCTCGGCGACGGCCACCGGGCGGACGGCGCGCTGGCGATCGCGCTCTACTGCGCGCTGGTCGCCGAGGACATCCGGCACGGACTGCGCCTCGCGGCGGACCACGACGGCCCGTCCCCGACGACGGCGGCCCTCACCGGCGCGCTCCTGGGCGCCCTGCACGGCGAGACGGCCCTCCCCCCGGCGTGGCTCGCCGAACTGGAGGGCCGCCCGACGGTGCTCGAACTGGCCGACGACTTCGCGATGGAGATGACGCAGGGCCCCGCACTCCACGGCCCCACGTCCTCCTCCCCGGCCTGGCTCACCCGCTACCCCCGCGCGTGACCCCTCCGAGGCGGCCAGGGGGGCGGTCGGCGGTGCCGCCGGGGCCGGACGCGGCGTACGGGAGCCGTATGCTCTCGGCGCGTGCGCGGCGGTCGGTGGTGCCGTCCGGCGTTGCTTCCGGACTGCGGCCGGGTGGAGGCTGGGCGCGCGGTTCCGCTCCCTGTGCCTTCGGCAATGGGGGGACCCCCAGCGCCCCCAGCCACCTCCGCCTGACCGCCCCCGCAGGGGCGTCGTGGCCCCGACCACGTCAGGCCGAACCGGCCCGCAGGGGCGTCGCGGCCCCGGTCGTATCAACCCGACCGCCCCGCAGGGTGTCCCGTCAGGACGTCGGCCACCAGGCCGCGGACGAGTCGCGGAAGGTGTTCGTACCGCAGTGGACCTCACCGCTGCCCAGGTGGTACGGGTAGTAGTCGTCGATGTACGAGACCTTCATGCCCGCCTTCTCGTACGCCGCCGTCACCGCCTCCGTGAAGATGTCCTTACCGTCGACGACCGGACCCCACTGCTTGGGCGCCAGGTAGCGGTCGTTGCCCAGCAGCAGTCCGTTGATCGCGCCGGGTATCCACGCGCTCGTCGGCTCGGGAGCCGCCGCCGCGCTGCGGCCGGACGCGGTGCCGGACTTCTTCGGCGCCTTGCCGAGGATGTCCATGAACGCGTCGGGCGCGCCCGTGCGGGCCAGCCGCGGGCTGTCCGCCGCGGAGACCCCGGGCCACTTGCTCGCCCGGCTGTACAGCGCCGGGACCTTGACGATCTCGGCGTCCGTGATGCCCGTCTCCCGCTTCAGGATCGCCACGTTCTCCGCGATCTTCCGCGCCGCCAGGGCGTTGTCCTCGCGGTGCTGGGCCGAGGCCAGCGTCTGGTCGATGGTGTCCTTGGGGACCGGGAATTCGCCCGCCGGACGGGAGAACAGCCGCTTGGCGCCGTGACCGGCCGCCTTCGCGTCCTTCAGCAGCTTCAGACCGCCCTCGGGGTCGGCCACCGCCATCCGCCAGCCGCGAGGCGTGTCGGCGGGCAGGAACTGGACGAACTCGTCGACATGTCCGACGTGCAGCCAGCCGGTGTCCAGCAGCAGCGGGTCCTGCATACCCTGCGAGGCCAGCATGTTCCGCAGCGACTTGGCGGGCTTCTCACCGGTCGCCGGGAACTGGCCCTGGATGATCCGCCCGGCCGGGTACGACTTCCCGTTGTGGGCGTGCGGCGGGATGGTCTCCAGGTTGCCCATGGAGTCCAGGGTGCCGCCGGAGTCGGTCCCGTAGGCGAGCTGGACGCCGCCGATCCCGGGGCCGCGCAGCTTGGTGAAGACCTCCCGGCCCGCGTCACGCCACTCCTGGACGGACCGGATCATGATCCGGATCGTCTGGCGCTTCCCGTCGGGGCCGGTCATGCCGACATAGCCGGGCTCGAAGAAGTCCTGGGCCCAGACGTCGCCGAACTCGCCGCCCGAGAAGGTGCGGGGAGCGGGCAGGTTGGCCGCCTTGGCGTGCTCGGTCAGGTCGGCGACGAACTTCTGCTGCGCCCTGGCGCCGGGGTCGGTGCCCTTGGACTTGGTGACGAGGACTTCCTGGGCGCGCTGCGCGTGGTGGTGCGTCAGCAGCGGCGCGACCCGGAGGGTGACGTCGTCGCTGCTGGTACGGCCGTCGGCGGTGACGGTGAGCCGGACCACGGCCCGGCCGTCCCAGACCGCCCGGTCGCGGATGATGTCGCGGCCCTCGATGCCCAGTTCCACACCGGCCCGCAGTTCGGCGGCGGTGAGCTTCTGTCCGGGCAGGACGAGGCTCCACTTGCCGTTCCGCTTGATGTGCAGCCGGGTCTTGGAGGTCCCGGAGACCACCTCGACCCGGCCGGTCGCGTTCGAGGCCGGCTCGGGCAGCGGCACCGTACGCAGGCGGGCCAGGTCCGCCTCGTCCGCGGCCCCGTTGACGACGGCGTCCTGAGCGTCGTTGCAGCTCGCGAGCCGGGAGTCGGAGAGGGGCTGGCCGAGCGGGCTGGTGGCCCGGCAGCGCTTGGTGTCGTCGTCGAGGTTCGGCAGGAAGACCGCGCCGCGCGCGGTGGTCCAGCTGTCCTCGCCCGCCGTGTCGGTGGTTCCGGTCAGGTCCACGGTGCCGTCGCGGTCGACGTCGGCACGGAGATCGGCGGTCGGCGGACCCGCCGCGTGCACGGGCGCCGACACGGTGCCCGTGGTCAGCAGAACAGTGGCCGCGGACACGACGAGCGCGGTGCGTCTGCGGTGGATGATGCGCACGGGGATTCCCTTCGTGGTCAATCGTCGGTCGCCACGGAAGATGCCCGAAAGCGCGTTTGAGTTGCCGGTTGTCTGATTTCACGCCGAAACGGGGCGGGTTCCGTCCGGTTCGTGAGGTTGGTTGCGGCCGGAACCCGGCACCGCGCAAGGCCCCGGAACCGCCCCCGCGGTCCCGGCGCGTTCCGGAGCCGTACCGTACGTATCGGACACCTGCGGCGGTGGCCCGGCCGCCGCGGCGGACTCGGTCGAACCGGCGAGCCCCAGCCCGGCGGTGGCGACGACCGCCGCGACGACGGCAAGCAGACGCTTCACGGACAATTCCCCCTTGTCGAGCCCCGTCGAGCCCCGTTGGACCCCGGTGTACGGCCGCGCGGCGGCGAGAACCCGCCGCCGTCCGGTTCCCCCCGGACCACCGGACCCCCGGCGCCGTCGGCGCCACCGGCAGTCTGGTCGGCGCCCGGGCCTCCCCTCAACGGTCCCCGGCCGTCCCGGACATGTCCCGGACGGCGCGCCCCCTCGCGCGAGGGCCTGTGGACAACCCGGCCCGCCCCGCAGCCAGTTGGCTAGCATCGCGTCATGGATGCCTCAGCCGTCACCGTCCGGATCGCCTCAGGTGTCCTCGCGCCCCTCGTCAGAATGCTGTTCGTGCCGGGTGTCGCGGGGGCCGGGCTCGTCGACGAGCCGGTGCGGCTGGCGCGGCTGGTCTCCTTCACCGGCGAGCAGTCGGGGCTCGGCGAGCGGAATCTGCGCGCCCTGGCGACCGTCCTGGTCGACCGGGCCGTCGAGGAGCGCGGCCCGCACGAGGCGATGCCGCGTTTCGTCCGGGTCCAGCTCGTGGAGGCGCTGGCCGTCGCCCTCCACAGCCTCGGCGATCTCGACATGGACGACGTCCAGGCCGTCCGGCTCGGCCCGGAGGGGCTGGCCGCCCGGCTGACCCGGCCCGCGGCGATGGCGGAGGAGACCGAGGCGTACTTCGACCCCCTCCTCGAAACCGCCTGCCTCCATATCGTCAACTTCTTCACCACCCGCTCCGGTTTCGTCGCCCGCACCCTGGTCGAGCAGACGCGGGCCGTGGAGCGGCTGATCGCCACCATCGACCTGCTGGTCGAGCGGATCCCGTCCCGGCTCGCCGAGGACACCCGCTTCGAGGAGCGGTACGCCCGCCACATCCAGCGGAAGTACGGCGAGCTGACGATCTACGGCCTCGATCTCAACCACGCCCGCGAGTGGCCGCTGGACGCCGCCTACGTCTCCCTCGAAGCGACCGTCCCCGGTCTGGACGCCCTGCCCGTGCCGCTGCCCGCCGAGCGCGCCCTCTCCGGCCGGGACCGGGTCCTGCTGCGCGGACCGGCCGGGTCCGGGAAGACGACCCTGGTGCAGTGGCTGGCCGTCGCCGCCGCCCGGCAGGACTTCGGCGAACTGGGCGGACAACTGAGCCAGCTCGTCGGCCGGGTGCCGTTCGTGCTGCCGCTGCGCCGGGTGATGCGCGACGGCGAGCCCCCGACCCCGGACGCCTTTCTGCACTCCGTCCGCAGTACGGTCGCCGGCGCCCAGCCGCCCGGCTGGGCGGACCGGGTGCTGCGGGCCGGCCGGGCGCTCCTCCTGGTCGACGGGATCGACGAGATCCCCCGGCGGGAGCGGGAGACCACCCGCCGCTGGCTGCGCGAGCTGATGGCCGAGTTCCCGGCGAACCTCTGGCTGGTCACCACCCGCCCGTCGTCCGTCGGCGACGGCTGGCTCACCGGCGAAGAGTTCGCCGAGCTGACGCTCTCCGCGATGCGGCGGACCGAGGTGGAGCGCTTCGTCCGCCGCTGGCACACCGCCGCCGGTGCCGGAGGCGATCAGGCCGACGCCCTGATCGACGCCATTCACACCAATGACGACCTGGGCAGGCTCGCGGTCAATCCGCTGATGTGCGGACTGCTCTGCGCCCTCTACCGGGAGCGCCGCGGCTTCCTGCCCCAGGGCCGCAAGGAGCTGTACGAGGCGGCGCTGCGGATGCTGCTGGAGCGGCGCGACGTGGAGCGCGGCGTACTCACCGAGAACGAGCTGCGGTTCTCCACCGACACCAGCATCACCCTGCTCCAGAAGCTGGCCCACTGGATGATCCGCAACAACCGCTCGGAGATGTCCCAGGAGGACGCCCTGGGCCGGCTGGAGCGGACCCTGAGCCATATGAGCCATGTCCGGGAGACCCCGGAGCGGGTGCTGCGGCATCTGATCGAGCGCTCCGGGCTGCTGCGGGAACCGGCCGTCGGGCGGCTCGACTTCGTCCACCGCACCTTCCAGGACTATCTCGCCGCCAAGGCCCTGGTCGACGAGGGCGACTTCCCGCTGCTGCTGGACAACGCCCTCAACGACCAGTGGGAGGACGTGGTCCGGATGGCGGTGGCGCTGGCCAGGCCCGCCGAGCGCCGCCGGATCGTCCAGGGCCTGCTGGGCTATGTCGGCGCCGAACGGGGCGTCGGCTCCCGTACGGTACGGGCGCTGCTGCTCGCCGCCTCCTGTCTCGACCAGGCCGTGGAGATATCCCCGGACGTCGACCAGCGGGTGCGGAGCCTGGTGTCGGAGCTGCTGCCGCCGTCCAGTACGGCCTTCGCCCGGATGCTCGCCGGGGCCGGGGGACCGCTGGTGCCCCGGATGCTGCCCGGCCCCGAAGGGCTCACCGACGACCAGGCCCTCCATGTGGTGACGACGGCGACCCTGATCGGTACGGATCCGGCGCTCTCGGTCCTGATCCGCTACCGGGGCCATCCGTCCTGGCGGGTCCGGCGGCAGCTGGCCTGGTCCTGGGACCGGTTCGACACCGAGCGGTACGCCCGGGAGATCATCGCCCATCTCGACCCGCACGAGCTGTACTACACGGCTCGCGGTGTGGACCATCTGAAGGCGCTGAGGAAGCTGGGGGGCCGGCCCCGGATCCAGATCGCCGGGCCCTATCACCCGGACGACTTGGTGGAGCATCTCGACCCCGGGCAGCTGACCCATCTCTGGCTGCGGGAGGGCTATCTCCATCTGGACCGGCGCTGGCTCGACGCCTTCCCCCGGCTGCGGATACTGGTCCTGCCCGAGGGGGACGATCTGCTGCCGACGGCCCTGCCGTCGGACATCACGGTGATCCACGGCCCGGACACCGACTTCACCCACCCGGCCGTCACCGCTCAGCCCGTACCGCGGGCGGAAAGGGCCGAGCCCCCTCGGCCGGGACGGCGGACCAGTCGAGAGGGCTCTTGAGCACGGCGGCACACAGGCCGCCGGGGACGCGGCGGGGGTCAGCCCGCCGTCAGCGCACCCCGGCCGACCTCGGTGACGAACACATTCCACGCGTCGGGGACGAACGAGATCCGGGGACCCGCCGGGACCTTGGAGTCCCGGACGGCGATCTCCGCCACGACGGGGGACTTCACCTCGACGCAAGCGCCGTTGCCCCCGGAGTACGACGACTTGGTCCAGGTGTCGGTGGCGCCCTGAATGATGGCCATGTTGGCTCCCGCTTCAACAGTTCCGGCAAGTAAGGGACCGAGCACCTCACGCGTCCGGGAAGCGGTGCCTCCCGGCCCTCCGTTGACGTTTGTTGGTGCTTTATTGGTGAATCGTTGACGTCTTCGACGCTACTCGCCGGAACAGGATCACGGGGCACGCATTCACCCGGTCGGATGGCATGTTCCATCCGACCCTTCCGCGATGCGGTGAGGGGAGGTATCTTTCCGCCCCCTCGATGCGGGTGCCGCAATTCATACCCGATCGGGTATGGACTCGCCGTCATTCAGCCATACAGCCATGCGGCCATGCGGCCATGCGGCCGTGCGGCCGTACGGCCATTGAACGGGGTGCCGTCACAGCTGACGGGCGTACTGCTTGGCCATGTCCTCGATGAACGTACGGGACTGCTCGGCGCCCAGCGCCTGGGCCCGCAGATGCTCGTACATCACGATGTACTTCTGGACGTCCGGCCCCTTCTCCAGATACAGATCGCTGGTGACGCCCTCGATGTAGACGACGCTGGAGTCCGCCGCGTCGGGGAACTCCAGAATCGCGTACTGGCCGTTGATCCCCGGATGCGCGCCCATGTCGAACGGCAGTACCTGCACCGTCACATGCGGCAGCTGACCCATCTCGATCAGATACTCCAACTGCTCCCGCATCACCAGCGGACTGCCGATCACCCGGCGCAGCACCGCCTCGTCGATCACCGCCCAGAGCCGCAGCGGCTGATCGGTATCGCGGACCCTTTCCTTGCGGCGCATCCGGACGTTGACCCGTTTGTCGACCTCCACCTGACTGTTCTCCGGGGCGGCGCCCGCGACCACCGCCTCCGCGTACGGCCTGGTCTGGAGCAGACCCGGCACGATCTGCGGCTCGTACACCCGCAGATTGGCGGCATCGGTCTCCAGACCGATGTAGACGCTGTACGGGATGTCGCCGAACGCGTGCCACCAGCCCTGCTGGCGGGAGTCCTTCGCCATCTGCATCAGCGATTCGACGACCCGGTGGTCCTCGACCTCGTATACCCCGCAGAGATCCCGGACGTCGCGCTGACTGATCGAGCGGCGGCCGTTCTCCAGACGGCTGATCTTCGACTGCGAGACGAGGAGACGGTCGGCCACCTCCTCCGCCGTCATACCTCTGTGTTCCCGGAGCCGGCGCAACTCCTGGCCCAAACGGCGGCGCCTGACGGTGGGATTGACGTTGGATGCCATGGAACAGCACCTCCGACTGAATGTAGCCGAGCGTATCTACTGCTCAGCAGATTGCCACCTGTGACGGGTTGTGCGGGGGGAATTGGCCACACGCATACCCGGTGCGATAAAAGAGCGCCCGGCCCCGGAGCGGCGTAAGGGGTCCGTATCCGGGCAGCGGAAAGCACGGGACGGCCGTCGGCGCGTCCCGCGCTTCCCCGCGCGGCTCCCGTACCGGTCGTCCGGGATCCGGCGGAGCCCGTCACGGCGGCGCGTACGCGTACGCGGTACCGCCGCGCGGTGTCCTGATCCACCGCGCGGACGGCGAAGAGCGATCTCCGGGCACCCGCCCTGAACGCGGGCACCACTGGTGGTGCTTCACGGCTGCCCCGCGGCGCCGTTCGGTCGCGTGCGACAGGTCGTCACACGCGGACCCGGACCGCCCCGAGGCGATCCGAACCGGGCGGGTCAGTGCGCGACGGCCCGGGCCATTCCGGAGCGGCGCTGCGGCATCGCGACGCTCGCGTTCTGCCGGCCACCGCCGCCCGCCGCGCCCGGCGCGCGCCGCGGTTGTGCCGCCGCGCCGTTCTGGACGTCCATCACGGCATGCGCCACGAGACCGCCCATCGGGTCGTGCCGGATCAGATCCCGCAACCGGGACCGCGACGAACGACCCTCGTTACCGGGGTAGAGATGCTTGCCCAGACCCACCGCGTGGGCCAGCGCGGCCAGGGCCGCGGTCCGCGGATCCGGCGGTACGCCGGTCCGGATCGCGCTGTCCAGCCGGGCTCTGATGTCGCGGCTGATCGCCGTGTCCGTCGCCTGGTAGCGAGTTGTCGGCAGTACGCCGCACATCTGACCGGCGACGGCGTGAACCATGCCGCACCGCTCCAGATGCGCGAGATAGATCTGACGCAGACCCAGCCGGGGTCCGCCGATCCAGTGGACCGCCCGGACCGGGCTGCCGCGGCGTCGCAGCAACTCCAGTGCGGAGTCCAATGTCGGATCTCCTGTCGGCCGTGGCATCACCACGGCGATACGATCCCCGTCTGGGGCTATCCGTCCCGCCAGAGCCAGCTCCACTAGCTGCGCTCCGGCAAGGCCGAGGTCGAGTGACTGCGGCTGCGCTGTGGTACCCGTGGTCGGGTCCAGAGCGAGCAGCAGCAACTCCTCCGGAAGTGTTCTGCGGCTCCTGCCCATCCATGCCTCCCCGCGTGGATGAATGACAGGGTGACCCCTCTCACATTGGTCTGTCGAGAGCGCCTGAGTGCTTTGTACGGGAACCGATAGGTATGTCGTTCTCGTCTAGGGGCGGGGGACGTGTTCTCACACTGGACACTGAGAGATGGTTCGGACAACACGGGCCCCGGCTGGGCGGAGCGTACCGGCCGCCTGTATTTCTGAAGTTCTTCCGCCGGATCACCGGATCACCCGCAGGACCGTCCCCGGACGTCCGGGGCGGACCGGGTTGTCTCCGGCGGCGGCACGATCGACGTTCATGGTTCATCGAGGAGGCACGGTGGCGGGCGAGTCCCCCGACAAGTCGGAGCAGCGGAAGTCGTCGGGGGCGACGACCCCGGGTGAGCGTGACCCTCGGCTCGCCATGTCGGCCGCCCGTGTGGACCAGCCGACGGCGGTCTTCACCCTGCCGCCCGAGCCCGTCTCCGGCGAGGCGGCCGACGAGGCCGACGCGACCGAGGACGCGGCGGGCGCCGAGGGCGCCGGGCGGGGCGCGGACGGCAACGGCCGCGCGGGCGACGGCGACCGCGAGACCCGCGCGGGCAATGCCGACGACACCGACAAGGCCGGCAAGGCCGCCGACACCGACGACGCGGGCGACAGCGACGACACGGGCGACAGCGACGCGAACGACGCGGATGGCGCGGATGACGCGGGCCGGGTGGACGACGGGGAGGCGGAGGCCGTGGAGGCCGGGCGCCGCGCTCTCGCCGCCGCGTCGGACCATCCGACGTCGGAGGTGACCGCGGTCGTCCCGGAACCGCGCCTGAGCGCCCCTGAGGCGCCCCCGCGCGCTCCGGATGCGCCCCCGGCCCCCGAGGGTGCCTCCGAGGCCCCTGAGGCCGCTGAGAGCGCCCGGAGCGCGGCTCCTGCGGCCGTCGGGGGCCGTGGCGACGCCGATTCCGCCGATTCGGCCGAGATCGACGCGGAGGACGCCGCCGACAACGACAGCGAGAAGGGTGCCGAGGGCGGGAAGTCCGGCCCTGAGTCGGGTGCGATAGCGGGCGGCGACACGAACGACGCCGACGCCGAGGACGACACCGACACCGACGCCGAGGGCGACGAGCCCGAGGCCGCCGCCGAGAACGATCACGACAGCAAGTCCGGCAAAGACGCCGACGACGGCGGTGACGGCGGCAACACAGACAATAAGGACGCCGACGCCGACGCCGACGCCGACGCCGAAGCGGAAGAGGGCAACGGCAAGGACGACGACTCCGGTGCCGGTGCGAAGGGCGGGGCCGCCCCCCGTACCGCCGACAAGCTGGACACCCCGACCGGCGTCTTCACCCCGCAGGCCAAGCGGACCGGGGCCGTCCCCGCGCCCGCGGTGGACAGCCCGACGACGGCCCTGAAGCTGCCGCCCGCGCCGCGCCGCGAGCCCGAGCGGTCCCCGTCGGAGAAGAAGGGGGACGACGGAGGCGCGGGCGGCAAGAGCGCCGACGGCGGGAAGAAGGCCAGCACCTTCGTACCGCTGCGGAGCGCCGACCCGGAGCCCGAGGCCCCCGCCGCGTCCGCGGCCACCGCGCCGAAGGCCCCGGCGGCGGCCCCCGCGAAGGCCCCGGCGGAGCCGCCCGCGGCCGTGCCTGCCGCGCCCGCCGCGCTCGTGGACGCCGAGCGGACCCGGCAGCAGCCCGTACCGCCGCTGCCGCCGATGGATCTGCTCGCCGAGCTGACGAACACCCCGCCCACCCCCATGCGGACGGTGGCCCGCCGGTTCAAGATCTGGACCCCGGTGGTGGTACTGCTCGCCCTGATCGGAGCGGTGGCCCAGATACTCCGCCCGCTCCCGGCCCCGGCGCTCGAACTCTCGGCCAAGCCCACCTTCACCTTCAAGGGCGCCAAGCTCGCCCTGCCCTTCCCGACCGACGGCCAGGGCGCCGTCGCCGTCGAGGGCGTCGGCACGATCGGGACGTACGGCCCGCAGGGCGTCGCCCCGACCGCGAGCGTCGCCAAGGCCATGACGGCGTACGTCGTCCTCCGCGACCGCCCGCTCAAGGAGGGCGAGGACGGTCCGAAGATCACGATCGACGCCCAGGCGGCCAGGGAGTCGGGCAACTGGGAGAACGAGTCCGTCGCGAAGGTCTCCGAGGGCCAGCAGTACACCCTGAAGCAGCTGCTCCAGATGACGATGATCAAGTCGGGCAACAACACCGCCCGGTTGCTGGCCCGCTGGAACGCCGGTTCCGAGGCCGCGTTCGTCAAGAAGATGAACGACGCCGCCAAGCAGCTCGGGATGCGCGACACCGTCTACACCGACCCCAGCGGCTTCAAGAAGACCACCGTCTCCACCCCCGCCGACCAGCTCAAGCTGGCCGAGGCCGTGATGAACAACAAGGTGCTGCGGGAGATCACCAACACCACGAACGTGGACATCCCCGGCAGTGAGTCCATTCGCAACGGCAACGACCGGGCCCTGCTGCTCGAAGGTGTCGACGGCATCAAGACCGGCTCCTCCACCCCGGCGGGCGGCAATCTGCTCTGGTCGTTCGTGAAGGAGATCGACGGTACGTACTACCGGATCAACGGTGTCGCGATGAACGCCCGCGACGGTGACTCGCCGTACCAGAAGACCCAGAAGGCGATCGACTACAGCGTCAAGATGATCGAGTCGACCCGGGACGGGATGGTCGGGGCCACGGTCGTCAAGAAGGGGCAGGCCGTCGGCTATCTCGACAACGGCCTCGGCGGCCGGGTGCCGGTGGTCGCGACCCGCGATCTGAAGGCGATCGGCTGGGGCGGTCTGGAGATCGAGCTGGAGCTTTCGATGCGCAAGGGCGACCTGCCGCGCTCCGGCAACGCGGGCGATGTGATCGGCGAGCTGTCGGTCCTCTCCGGCCCGGCGAAGGAGACCGTCCCGGTCGCGCTCCGGGAGAACCTGGCCGAGCCCGGGTTCGGCGACAAGCTGACCCGGCTGGGCTGACCGGCCGCCCGGGTCGCAGGCCCGGGCCGCCGGCCCGACCCGGGTCGGCAGGGGTCCGCGACGGCGCGAGCGGCGGAACGGGGGCGTCCCGGTTTCGGGGCGCCCCCGTGTCGGCTTCCCCGGGCCCCGGGTTGGTACGTACCATCTGACGTCGCCCGGGACCCGGGGCCGGGACACCCCGGGGGCAACCCCGGTCACCCCGTCCGGCGTCCTTGATGGGAGCCGACCCGTCTCGGGTAACGTCGGTACACCGATCTCAGCGGCATCTGCCGTACCGCCGTCACCGGCGCCGTCGGGGCGCGGCGACACCGCACCACCGAGATCCGCCCGGATCCATCCGAAGCACTGAAGCACTGAAGCAGTACCGAAGTACCGACACCGACAGCACCGACACCGCCGACCAGCGACAGACGGGGAGAGCCGCAGTGACCACCGCAGAGCCGGTCAGGACGGACGGCGTCGGCCCCGGTGCGAAACCCCGAATACGGTCGTCGGCGACGGACGGCACCGGCTCCCCGGACCCCGACGGCTTCCCCGGCTCCCCGGAACCCCGCCCCGGCCGGTTCCGCGGCGTAGCCGCCGACGTCTGGGACCGGCTCACCCGCCGTCCGGTGATCGTCACCACCGTGGTCGCCGCCATAGGGCATCTGATCTGGTTCTTCTTCTTCGCCAACACGGGCGGTGACCTGGCCGCGCAGGACGCCTGGGCCGAGTTCGTCGGCCGGCACCCCGAGTCCGCGTACAACCTGGCCTGGTACGGCGGGATGCATCCGGTCTCGTACAGCGTCGTCTCGCCCTATCTGATGTCCCTGATCGGCGTCCGGTCCACGATGATCGTCGCCGGTACGGTCTCCGCCGCGCTCACGGCGCTGGTCCTGGTCCGGGTCCGGGCCGTCCGCAATCCGCTGCCGTGCGCGCTCGCCGCCGTCTTCGCCTTCCTCTGCAACGCGCTCTCCGGCCGGGTCACCTTCGGCCTCGGCATGATGTTCGCGATCGGCGCCGTGGCCGCCGTCTTCTGCTGGCCGTACCGCTGGCGCACCAAGCGCTGGGCGAAGGCCGCCGTCGCCGCGCCGCTGGCCGGACTGGCCACCGCGTCCAGCCCGGTCGCCGGACTCTTCCTCGGGGTCGTCGCCGCCGCCCTCTTCCTCAACAAGCGGCGGCCGGGCGCCTTCGCCATCGGGCTGCCGCCGGTCGCCGTGGTCGGCCTCTCGTCCTGGCTCTTCCCGTTCTCCGGCACCCAGCCGATGTCGCTGGGCACGGTCTCCTTGCCGTTCATCTTCTCGGTCCTGGTCTTCGTCCTGGTCCCGAAGGAGTGGCGTACGGTCCGGACCGCGTCCGTGGTCTACGGCCTGGGGACGATACTGACCTGGATCGTCGACTCGCAGATCGGCTCGAACGTCACCCGGCTCGCGATGCTCTTCGCGGGTGTGACCCTGCTGGCGGCCCTGCCGTACGCGGTCCCCCGCTCGCGCCGCTGGTACGCGCTGGTGGTCGCCTTCGCCGGACTGAACTTCTGGATTGGCTTCAAGGGGGTGGACGACGTCGTCAGGACCGCGCCCACCGCCTCCTGGAACTTCGAGCTGGCGCCCCTCGTGGACAAGCTGGACGATCTCGACGCCGAACGGGGCCGGGTGGAGGTCGTCCCCGCCCGCAGCCACCGGGAGGCGTCGGCGCTCGCGCCGTACGTCAATCTGGCCCGCGGCTGGAACCGCCAGGCCGACATGGAGCGCAACCCCCTCTTCTACGACGAGGAGAAGACCCTCACCGCCGCCGACTACCGGGCCTGGCTCGACCGGATGGCCGTGCACTACGTGGTACTGCCCGAGGGCAGGCCCGATGTCGGCGCCGAGCAGGAGAAGGAGCTGGTCGAGGGCGGACTGCCCTATCTGAAGCGGGTCTGGGGCGACTCCAACTGGCAGATCTTCGCCGTGGACGACCCCGTACCGCTGGCCGCCGCCCCGGCGAAGGTGGAGCACGCGGGCGCCAACCAGCTCCGGATCACCGTCGAGCAGCCCGGCCGGGTACTGATCCGGGTCCCCTACTCGCCCTGGCTCAGCCTCGTCGACGAGAAGGGCAAGCGGGTCAAGGGCCCGCAGGAGACCCAGGAGTCCAAGGACCGCGAGGACGGCGAACCCAAGACGTTCGACAACCCCAACGGCTGTCTGATCAAGATCGAGGAGAACCTCGACGGCGACGAGTGGACCGAGCTGGTCGCCCCCGAGGCGGGCACCTACCGGCTGGCGGGCCGCTACTCGCTGCCGCGCGGTACGCCCTGCCCGGACGAACTGCGGTAGCGGGGCGGCGGGGGCACAAGGCGGCGGGGCGCCGGAGGCCGTGGCGGTGGCCGGACCGATGAGTTCCGGCGCCGTACGCGGTCAGGACCCGTAGGGCGCGGACGCCGCGCCCGCGGGAACACCAGGAGGCCCACCCATGACAGCCACCAACGGCAACATCACCGGACTCGGTGTCGTCCTCGGCGGTACGGACCCCGAGCGGCTCATCGCGTGGTACCGCGCCGCGCTGGAGCCGCTGGGTGCCCGCTGGGAGGAGCATCTGCTCGTCGTCGGGCCGGGGGCGATCATCGGATTCGACCGCCGTGACGATGTCGCGGACCGGTCCGCGGAACCCGGCAGGCAGCTGATCAACATCACGGTCCGCGACATCCGGGCCGCCGAGAAGCACCTCGACACCCTGGGAGTGACCTGGGTGCGGCCGGTCGAGGAGGTCGGCGGCGGCTGGCTGTTCTCCACCCTCGTGGACCCGGACGGCAACTACCTCCAGATCCTCCAGGGCCCCGGCACGCCCTGAGACGACCCGAGGCGCCCCGAGCCGGGGGCGCGCGCGGGGGCGTGTGCCCGGAGTGGCCCTGATGGGTGTATGAGGAATCCGATGCGTTCTGCGAAGACCCTCACGCGGGAGTGCGCCCGTACTGCATAGTGTCCGCCATGCAGCTCAGGGCGAAGGGCCGTCACCGTGCGGGGGACGGCATATGGCTGGACGACGACACCCCGCTCTCCCCACTCTCCCGGGTCGGCCGGGGACTGCTCGGAACGGGAGTGGCGCTCGCCCTCACCGCGGGCGTCACGAGCACGGTACTGCTCGCCGTCGACGACGGTGAGGGCAGCCGGGAAACCGACCGGATCGCGGGCTCGACCGACCTCGATCTGAGCGACCCGGCCGGGCCGGGCGGGGCCGTGGAGGCACCGCCCGCCACCAGCCCCTCACCCACCCCGGAGGCATCGCGATCCGGCGCCCCCGATCCGGCGCGTACGACCCCGGGCGCGCGCCGGGTGGCGGTCCCGGCGGCGGTCCCCGCGGGGCGTACGGACACCACCCGCACGCCCCGCCCGGCGGCCGAGGCCCCGCGGACCCAGCCGCCGCCGCGCACCGACCGCCCCGCACAGCCCGGCCCGTCCGCCGAACGCCCCTGGGAGCGGATCCCCGGCAAGGGCAAGCACGCCAAGCCCGGCTGGGGCGACGGCCGCTGGCAGTGGGACGGCGACCGGGACCACGACGGCGGCGAAGACGACGAAGGCGACGAAGACGGCGGGGACGACTGACCCCACGCGGTCGCGCGACGGTTCGGCAACGTGGTGCGAATGTCTCACCCGGCCGGGCGAAACAGCAGGTCATCCGGGACCGGGCCGGGTATCCGCAGTCAACAATCCCTGCCATGACCGAACCCATGAGCCGACGCCGCGCGCTCGGCCTCACCGCCGCGGCCGGAGCCGCCGCCCTTCTCGCCGCCGGGACCGCGGCGGCGGCCCCGACCGCCGCCGCCCGCCCCACGAGGCCCGCCGCCCGCCGGGCCCCGGTCCTCGACGGCGTCTACGGCATCAGCAGGCCGGAGGAAGAACTCCTCACCCTGCTGGAGCCCCGGGACAGCGTCGTCGTACTGCAACCCGGCGGGCAGCCCGGCGACCAGGAATGGCAGGCCCGGACGCTCCCCAACGGCAATGTCACCCTCCGGAACCTCCGGTGGAACACCTATGCCGGATACGAGGGAGACCCCCGGCGCGGCCGGTTCGTCGTCGGTACGGACCGGCCCGTCGAATGGTCCCTGCGGCAGAGCGCCGAGCGGTACACCTTCCATGTGGTGGTGCCGGGCGGACCCGTCGACGGCGCGGAGCTGGCGATCGACCTGAGCCCGCTGCTGATCTTCCCGCCGCGTACGGCGCTGGAGACGCTGAGGCCGCACGACGTACGCCAGGCGTGGCGCTTCCACTTCCACGAGTAGGCCGCCCGGGAGCGGCGCGGAACGGGGCGGGGCCCGGCATCGGCTGCCGGGCCCCGCCCCCTTCTCCGCTCTCTTCCCGCCCCGGGCCGGGGCTCACCGCCACCCCCTGAGGGTGATGCCGGGGCCCTGGTTGAGATGCCGGTGCAGGGCGCTGGCCGTGGTCGGCACGAAATCGTCCGGCAGCGCGTCCGTCTCCGCCCACCGCACCTCCGCGTGCTTGTGGGGTTCCCGGTTGCGGAGTTCGCCGGACCACTCGGTGGTGGTGAAGACGACGGTCAGATAGCCGTTGGGGGCCGCGACGCCCCAGGCGCCGTGGACGATGTGCGCCACGGCCAGCGACTCGGGCCGTACGGTCAGCCCCGCCTCCTCGTGCAGCTCGCGTACGGCGGTCTCCGTGATCGGCTCCCCGGGCTCGCTCTTGCCACCCGGCAGATCCCACTTCCCGGGGGCGAACTTGGCGTCCCGGCCGCGTTGGAGCAGGACGATCCGATCGGTGGCCTGGTCGTGGACGATGACGGCGGCGACCAGCACGGTCATGGACGCGAGGGCGGGTGCGAGCGTTTCGGGCTGGTCGGCGGTCTTCGGCTGAGCCACGGTGCCTCTTCCCTTCGTCGGCGATACGGCCCGGACGGCTCTCTGCGCCCCGCCCGGACCGTTCTGTGCTCCCTCTGCCCCAGAGTTTGCTCCCCGGGCGGTGGCATATGCGTGGAGCGAGGGTTACGTCCGGGGTGCCCGGGTGCGCAGCGCGCCGGCGGTGCGCCGGGGACGGGCGGTTGACCTGAAGCCGGGTTGAGGTTCTACCGTCGCCGGTGACCACGCACGGCAAACGGGAGGGTGGGGCGATGACGGACTCACGGGACGACGCCGAACTGCTGCGACAGCCGATCGGCTACTGGACCTGGGCCGCGGGCAAGACCGTACTGGCGTACGCGCGGGCCCGGCTGGCGGCGATCGGGGTCACCCAGCCCCAGTGGTGGGTGCTCAACCATGTGGTGGGGTCCGGCGACGGCGCCACCCGGGACGAACTGCTGGCCGCCAACCAGGACAATCTCGATGTCGGTGCCGGGCTCGCCCCGGAGATCGATGTCCTGCTGGAGCGGAAGCTCCTCGTCCGGGGCGACGACGACCGGCTCCGGATCACCGAAGAGGGCCGCGAACTGCGCGACCGGGCGGCCGGGATCCAGCGGGCCAACCGCGAGAAGGTCTGTGAAGGGATCACCGAGGAGGAGTATCTGACCACGGTGCGGGTCCTCCGGCGGATGACCCGCAACGTGGGCGCGGACGTTTCGGACGTCTGACGGGGACCGGCGTGCGCGAGCCGGGCTCGTCGGAGCCCGGCTCGGGTGCGGAAACGACGTCTCGTCCGGTCAGTTGAAGGGCAGGGCGTCCTTCTCGGAGGTCTGCCAGTTGGTGACGGCCGGCTTGTCGACCAGGATCTTGCCGACGTTCAGTTCGGCCGGGTCCGGGTCCTCGTTGCCGATGGCGACGATGATGCTGGTCAGTTCCTTGCCGGTGTTGTCGGGGGTGGTCTTGGGGCTCACCCCGGCATAGGCCCTGGCGTTCCCGCTGAGGGTGATCGGCTTGCCGGGGGAGTGCTGGACGGGGCCCGCCTCGGTGCCGTCGGAGCCGAAGGCAACGGTCGGCAGCCCGCCCGGCAGGGTGCAGGTGATACCCGGCTTCGCCTTGGCGACGATCAGGATGTAGCCGCCGCCCTGGGACTGGTTCTTGGTGGACCAGGAGAGGTCGTTCGCGCCGCAGACCTGGCCGACCGGTACCCGTGAGCCGTCGCCCGCGTCGGCGCCGGAGCCCATGCCGTCCTTGCCGGTGCCGGTGCCGGTGCCCGTACCGGCGCCGTCCTTGCCCGTGCCGCCCTTCGCGCCCGGCTCCTTGCCCGTGCCCGCCTCCTGGGCGCCGCCCGCGGCGGCCGAGTCGGCGGTCTTCCCGCCCGCCGGAGCGGTGGCCGCGGCGTTCCGCGCGGCGCCTTCGTCCTTGCTCGACTCCGAGCCCTGACAGGCCGTCAGCAGCAGAGCGCCGCTCATCAGGACGGCGGAGGCGAAGATGGTCTTACGACGGTGGCCGGACATGAAATCCCCCTGGTGAGACGGTGATCGGGGCCGGGGCGGCTGGGGCGCCCCGGTGCTTGTTCGATCACTATGAGGGGGTCCTGAGCGGCGGGGATACGGGCGTCCTCGTTCCCGGACGACGCTGTCACAGCCCGGTGACATGATCACGAGGCGGAAACCGGGGCGTTCCCCCGGCCGTGGCGGCCGGGGGAAAACCCCTGCTCGAAGCGGTGCCGAGATGCTGACCGGGGGGTGGGTCAGCGCCGCGGGTCGAGCAGATAACGGTCGATCAGGCCCTTCGGGTCGCCCTCGACACCCGTGGTGTAGAGCCAGTGCCCCACCACGTCGAAGGTCTTCAGGGCGGCCCGGGGGAAGGAGGCCGCCATCCGCCGGGCGCCCGGCAGGGGCGTGGCCAGGTCGTGGGTGGCGTTGACCACCAGGACCGGGGGCGGGGTGCCGGTGGCGCGCGCGGGTACGGGCTTCGGCGGCAGCGGGGACCCCTGGCAGGCCAGGACGAAGCTCATCGACTGGGTTTCGTAACGGACGTACGGCGCCGCCTTCGCGACCCTGTCCCGGATCGCCCGGTACTCCGCGAAGTCCCTGATCCGGTAGTCCAGGTCCCGGCAGAGCACCAGCCGGAGGGCCGTCTCGTGGGCGCCGCCGCCCATCCAGTCGACCTCGCCCTTACCGGAGTGCAGCGCGGCCAGTTGCCCGGTGGCGTACTGCGGGGAGGCACCGATGACATCGCCGAGGAGGTCGGAGAGCCGGTCGGGGGAGACCTTCTTCGCCGTGGGGCCGTTCGGGCCGGGTTCGCGGAGGGTGCCCGCGTCGGCGCGGGCGAACAGCTCCTCCGCGACCGTGGTGACCTTCTTGTTCTTGACCGCACAGGTCGCCGCGTTCGTGGCGCACCAGGACGAGACCCGCTTCAGGGTGTTGTTCAGCGTCACGGCGGCTTCCGTGAGATACCGCTCCGGGCCCGACTCCCCGGGGCCCACGGCGCTGTCGAGGGCCAGGGCCCGCAGCCGGTCGGGGAAGAGCCGGGCGTAGCGCTCACCGATGAGGGTGCCGTAGGAGTGCCCCAGGAAGCTGATCCTCCGTTCGCCCAGGGCGGCCCGGACGGCGTCCATGTCGCGGGCCGTCGCCTCGGCGTCCATGTTCTTCGCCAGTGGTCCCGTACGCCGGACGCAGTCGGCGACGAACCGGGCGTTGGCGGTACGTACCCGCTCGAACTCGGTCGCGGTGGCCGGCCGGGCGGGGGCCCCGGCGAGCGGTGTCTCGTCGCACTCCACGCCCCGGCTGCGGCCGATCCCGCGCGGGTCGAAGGCCACGATGTCGAACCGGGCCCGCATCTCGGGGGTGTAACCCTGGTACGGATCGGTGGGGTTGAGCGCGTCGTCGGCGCCGGGTGCCCCGGGGCCGCCGGGGTTGGACATCAGGACGCCGATCCGCCGCTTCGGGTCGGTGGCCTTGTGGCGGGCGACGAAGAGACCGGTCTTCGGGCCCTCCGGGTTCGCCCAGTCGGCCGGGACCTCGATCGTCGCGCACTCGGACGCCGGGTCGGGGTAGGGCGGATCGACATGGGGGCACGGTCCCCACTGGACGCGCTGGGCCGCGGCCGTGCCGCGCGGTTCGGGTGCGGCGGACGCGGCGGACGCGGCGCCCGGCGCGGCGAGGGTCGCGGAGGCGGAGAGGGCCAGCAGGGCGGCGATTCCCCGTCGTCTCCGCGCGGAGTCGGTGTTCATGCGCATCACTGTCTCCCGCCCGCGTAGTGGCGCCACTACCGGCGGATGGCGGGAACGTAACGGGCGGCCCGCCGGGCTTCGGTGCGCCGCCGGGAACGTCGGGGTGGTCCGCCGGGCGGCAGAGGTGCCACCGGAAACGTCACGGGATATCCACCGGGCCCAGGGGTGCCGCCGGGTATCTTCTGATGATCACGACGCTACGGGGAGGACGGGACGCCATGGGCCCGGCTGGCGGGGTACGCGCCATACGCAGAGTGTTCGGAGCCGTGGCCCTCGCGCTGGTGCTCGCCGCCGTGCTGGTGGTCTCGGCGAAGGACCGGATCCTCCAGGCCGTCGACGGCCCGTTCCTGAACGTCGTGGACGACTGCGAGGGGACCGAGGCGCTGGTACGGGAGATCGACGCCCTGCCCGTCCTCGCCGGCCCGCCGCCGGGGACCCGGCCGGAGCGGGGGTACGAGTCGCCCGGCGGTGGCGCGGGCTGTCTGGACGACAGCGGCGACGAATTCGTCAGCGGCGGCAATGTCCTGGTGCTGGTGGGGGACAAGCGGGCCGTGGCGGACCATCTGCGGGCCGCCGCCGAGGCGGACGGCTGGACCCCGGGCCCGGTGACCGGCGGCGACGACGAGGAGCGCGACCCCTCGGACCTCTGCTTCGAGAAGCGGCTCACCGGGGGCCGCGCGGTGTTCCAGGTGTGGTTCGGGCCCCGGGACAAGTCCCTGACGCTGGAGGTCTTCTCCCTGCTGGACGGTACGCCGAACAAGTGCTGACCGGGCGCCCGCCGTACGGCGGAGCGTGAGGTCAGGCTCCCGCCGGCGTCCGGGCTCCCGGCGGCGCGGGCGATCCGCGGGCGCCGCCGGGTGGACTCCGTGCCGGGACCGGCCGGATCCCCCTGCTCGGGTAAAGGGTCCTGGTGGACGGTTCCGGGCTCCGACCCCGTCGTCGGATCCGCCGTCCGCGCCCGGTCCGCCGACGTCTTCGCCGGTACGGCCGCCGTGGTCGCCCGGTCATCGGCCGACGTCGTCGTCGGCCGGGCCGGGGCCGCCGGGGCCGCCGGGGCCTTCGGGCCGGTGGGAGTGGCCTGGGTGGTTCCCGCGGTATCTGCGGTCTGCGGTCTGCGGTCCGGGTCGTGGGGGATATGAGGGATGGGAGGGTTGTTCGGGATCGTGGGGGTGGTCGGGGCCGGAGGGTTCACCGGAGCGGTCCCCGGGAGGTCCGCCCGGACTCCGCCCGGACGCGGCGATCACCGCGCGGCGCCGCACGGGCGCGCGGATCGGCGCGAACGGTTCACCCGGCTCAGGCCAGGGCCGCCGCCCCCGAGCGCAGCGCCTTCTCCGTCGCGTCGTCGAGCGGGTAGAACAACTCGACCCCCAGCTCGGAGAGGGTCACATCGGCGGGCGCCCCGAAGGTGGTCATCGTGCTGAAGAGCGCCAGCTCCCCCCGGGGCGTCCGGAGCCGCAGCGGTACCTCCACCGGGCTCGGGGTCCAGGGCCGCGGCGGCACGGCCGCCCAGTCCTCGTCGCCCGTGCCCTCGGGCCGCGGATAGCCCGAGATCTCGGCGTAGAGGGTCTCCAGCCGGGGGTCGCCGGTGGACGCGACCTGTCTGCGCAGCGCCGCGAGGGTCAGTTCGCGTACCTCCTCCAGATTGACCAGCCTCGGCGCGAGCCCGTTGGGATGCAGGATCAGCCGGAACACGTTCGGCCGGGGATGCATCAGCGTCGGTGAGACGACGTCGGTGAGCATCGACAGCGACCGGTTGCCCGCGAGCACGTTCCACACCCGGTCAACGACGACCGCCGGATACGGCTCATGCGCCGTCAGCAGCCGGTTGAGAGCGGCCCGTACGGATGTCATGTCGGCGTCCTGGAGACTGCTCTCGCGGTAGGCGGGCGCGTAGTCGGCGGAGAGCAGCAGCGCGTTCCGCTCCCGCAGGGGTATGTCCATCGCCTCGCAGAGCCGCAGCAGCAGGCCGCGACTGGGCATGGCGCGGCCCGTCTCCACACATGAGAGATGGCGCGCCGACGAGTCGGCGCGCAGGGCCAGATCGAGCTGGCTGAGCCGGCGGCGGCGCCGCCAGTCCCGTAGTAGGGGTCCTATCCTTACTTGTGGCGTGGCCTCCATATCCGCAGGTTAATCGGGTCACGGTCACACAGGCCATGACCCACGGGTCATTGAGTCCTTACCCACGTGATGGAACGGTGTGGCACCCCGGAACGAGCCGTCAGGAGGCCACCATGACCGCTGTGAGCACCGTGTCAGGCACCACCCGTCCGACCGGATTCCCGGGCTTCTCCCTCTTCCGGATCGTCGTCCTCAGCGATGCGTGCAGTACCGCCGTCTTCGGTCTGTCGCTGCTCGGCGGGGCCCTGTGGGCGGACGAGCCGCTGGGCCTGCCGACCGCCTGGGCGGTCTCCTTCGGCGCGCTGATGCTGGTGGGCGCCCCGGTTCTCGCGGTGATAGGTACCCGGCCCCGGATCGTCCCGGCCCTCTCGGCCACCACCTGGCTCCTCAACGGCCTCTGCGCACTGGGACTGCTGGTGCTGGTGGTGACGGGCACGATGCCGCTGACGACGGTCGGGAAGGTGGTCATGCTGGCGGGGGTCGCCGTCGTGGCGTCGTTCGCGTCGATGCAGTACGTGGGCCATCGCCTGGAGCACCGTACCGCCCGCGACGCCTGAGCCGTACGAGCCGTACGACTCGTACGAGACGGGTAAGACGGCTGAGGCGCCCGGCCCCGGAACTCCGGGACCGGGCGCCTCACTTCACGCGGGCAGCCGTAACGCCGTCTACAGCACCCCGTGCCGGATCAGGACCGCCACCGTGCCCGCCGCTCCCGCCACCGCCCACAGCAGCAGCAGGATCGGGATCCGCGCCCGGACGAAGGCCGCGTCCCATACGGAGGCGTCGCCCGAGCGGACCGAGGAGCGCACCATCAGCGCGCGTCCCAGGGCGAAGGCGAGACCGCCCAGCGGAGTGGCCCACCACGGTCCCGCGAAGAGCAGGACCGCGATCGCCGCGTACGGCAGATGCGAGGGTACGAAGGTCCGCAGACCCGTACCCATCTCGAAGCCGAACTGGAGGGCCCCGCTGCCGTCCGTGCGGACGACGATGTCACTGGGGACCAGCCGGGCGTTCTGCGGCATCCGGAACGGCAGCAGCCCCACCTCGATACCGAGGAGGACGACGACCGCGACCAGCAGCGCGCCGGTCCGGACCGCGTCGGGCGCGAACGTCTGCACCAGCGCCGCCGGGAGCAGCAGAAGCAGCCCGGTGGCGAAGCCGCCGAAGAACAGGCCCCGCGTGAAGTACTGCACGTTCTTTGTTCCCCGCCAGACCGGCGAGGTCAGCAGACCCGCTGAGTTGTGGCTTCAAACGGAGCCGGAGAGGGAGTAGCCCGCCAGTACGGCCACCGCGCAGGCGGCGATCGCGGTGAGCACTCCGTGCGAGGCGGCGGGGGTCCAGACGGCCCCGGCCGCGGCGACGGCCGTGAACAGCAGGCCGATCGCCCCGGCGACGAGCGCGGAGGCTCCGGGGGTACTGGGGCGCCGTGAGACGGAGCTGAGGTCGAGCGCCATTCATGTCCTTCGGGGGTCCTGGGACGAGGGCCGTCCGGCCGCCGCGCGCCGGTGCGGGCGCGCGGCGGCCGGTGACCGCTGACCGGTGGCCTTCGGCCGGTGACCGTTGCCCTTCGGCCGGTTGCCGTCGAGCCGCGGGCCGTCCGGCCGTGCGTCAGCCGCTCTTGCAGCTCGTGGTGAAGCGGGTCCGCGAGCCCTCCAGCTTGATGTCCTCGAAGTAGCCGTCCCAGCAGTGCACGGTCCGGCCGTTCGCCATCCGCCAGTACCAGCCCGCGTAGCCGCCGCAGGCCGCCTCCCAGCCGTACTTGCGGGTCCAGTACTGGTGGGTCTCGGTGTCGGTGCGGTGGTAGCCGTCGGAGGCGCAGTACACCGAGCTGATGTACTGGCGGCCCCAACACGGGGTGTCGCCGGGCACGTCGACGCTCATGCAGTGCGCGGGGTGGCGCGAGGTGCGGCTGAAGGCGTAGGCGGAGCCGCCGCCGACCCAGCCGAGCCCGGTGACGGCCAGCGTCGCGGCGCCCGCCATCGTCGTCCGCAGGAACGTACGGCGCTGGAAGCCGCCGGTCTTCGCGGGGCGCGGCGCCTCCGGCGTGGCGGAGGTGGAGCGGATGTCGCCCGAGGTGGGGGTGACGGTCACCTCGGGAATGGACTGGAGGAAGGCATTGCTCATCACGCGACTCCCGTCGTGAGGGTGGAGGTGGTGGACGGCCGGGTGGTGCCGCCGGTGTACTCCTCGGTGAGGGCGGCCAGGGATTCCGCCGAACCCACGGGCTCCGCCGACAGCATCGCGCCGTCCGCGTCGAGGACCAGCAGGGCCGGCTGGTACGCCAGCAGCAGCGGCGAGGAGAGCCCCGGGCCCGGCAGGATCTCGCCGGCTCCGGAGCCGCTCCAGCGGCCCGAGTTGTCGATGTCGATCAGGACCGTACGGTGCCCCGCGCCGCCGAGTTCGCGCCGCAGCCCCGACCAGGCGGGGGCGACCTCCTCACAGGTGGGGCAGGTGGAGGAGAGGACCAGGGCGAAGGTGCGGTGTGCCGCGTCCGGGGCCGCCAGGTCCGGCCACCGGCTGCCGCGTTCGTCGGGCGCGGCCGAACCGCCGCCCGCCTCCAGCGCGCGGATCTTGGTGACGAGCCCGGCATAGCCGAAGACCAGGAACGCGATCGCGGTCCAGGCGAGGACGAGAAGGGCCCACAACAGGCTCTGCACCCGTCACGCTCCCCAGCGGACGTCGAGCGACTTGAGCAGCTCCTCCTGGTCGGCGCCCGAGACGCCGATGCCTGCGGAGGCGTCGTCGTCCACCAGGCAGACGGCCTTGGGTCCGGCGTGCAGGTACTTGCGGCCCCGGGTGACGCCCGCGATGCCCATGGTCTTCACCCAGACCTGGCCCTTCTCCACGGTCTTGCCGGTGCTCTCCGGGACGAGGGCGGTGGCGTCCTCGGCGGGGTAGATGGTGACCGAGCCGCCCGAGGTGAATTTGACCCCGTACATGCTCCAGGTCTTCAGGTCCCGGCTGCGCGGCGTGACGACGAGCCCGGCCCTGGTGTCGGAGAGGGTGAGCCGGTCCAGGACCTGCGTCACCGCGCCCGCGTCGACCTTGCTGCCGGAGAACTCCATGATCAGACAGTGGTGGGGGCCGGTCCAGATGCCCTGCCAGCCGCTGCCGTCGGCGTTGGTGAGGAGCTGGAGCGGACGGCCGTCGTAGGTGACCTGCTGGACGACCCGGGACTTGTGGACCTCGATCAGCCCGGCCGGGTAGCCGCGGTCGGTGATACTGACGCCGACGCCCAGGGACGGGCCGGTGAGGCGGAAGTGCCAGAACCAGTCCGCCTGCACGGAGCGGGCGCGGCAGGCGAAGGACACCCAGCGCCCGTTGGGCGCCAGTGCCTTCGCGGTCTGCGTCGTGGCCTGCATGAGACCTCCAGGACTCGGTGGTGGATGTACGGCCTGTGCCGGGCGTACGGGACCCCGGGCCGCCGACGGACACGACAGGGCCGCCGACGGCCGGGGAGGCTCGCCCGGAAGACACCGTAGAAACCCCTTCTGTCCGGCTTCTGGCTGATACCTGGCCGCACACTGCGGAGGAGTTGCGATGTGCGTCGCGTGGCGCTGGCGTGCGGCTCCTGCGGAACTTCCGTGACGCCGAGCCGGATCTGGCCGCCGGATGGGCTGCCGCTGGCCATCTGCCGACGGGTGCCTGACCCTCGGCTTACACCCCGCTCACACCCCTCTGACGTGCGCGTTTTCCATGTTTGCGTTCGTTGACAGACCAGAGCCCGGCTTGGAAGATCTTGTCCGGAGGTGTCCGCCGGCCGGTGCCGGTCCCGGTCTTCAAAACCGGTGGACGTTGTCCCTTACGCGTCAGCGGGTTCGACTCCCGTCCACCTCCGTCCCAGCCGTTCGTCCGCATACCGCCGCCTGCGGCCCGGGTCCGCGTCAGGAGTGACATGAGGAAGTCCGGCGCCCCCGGGCGCATACCGTCGGTGCGGGAGATCATGGAGGATCCGCGGCTGCGGTCCGCGGTCGCCGCCCTCGGTACGGCGGAGGTCCGCGAGGCCGCCCGCGAGATCCAGCGGACATTACGGGACGCGAACGTTCCGGGTAGCGGTCCGGAGCCGGATCCGGGTTCCGGGGCGCGTACGGATTCCCCGGCCGCCGGGTCCGCGCACCGTACCGCCGCCGGCACGGTCGGTGACGCGATCGCCGAGGCCGTCGCCCGGCTGCCGCCCGCGCCCACCCGCCACCGCCGGGTGGTCAACGCCACCGGGGTCCTGGTCCATACGAATCTCGGCCGGGCCCCGCTCTCCCGGGCCGCCGTCGACGCGGTCGCCCATCTCGCGGGCACCTCCGACCTGGAACTCGACCTCGGCGCCAACCGGCGCGGAGCGCGCGGCCGGGGCGCGCTCGACGCGCTGCGGGCCGCTGTCCCGGCCGCCGGTGACGTCCATGTCGTCAACAACAACGCCGCCGCGCTCGTCCTCGCCGCCACCGCCCTCGCGGGCCCGGGCCGGGAGATCGTGGTCAGCCGGGGCGAACTCGTCGAGATCGGCGACGGGTTCCGGCTGCCGGAGCTGCTGGAGAGCACCGGGGCGCGGCTGAGGGAAGTTGGTACGACCAATCGAACCACCGTCGACGACTACGCCCGCGCCATCACCGACGACACCGCCTTCCTGCTCCAGGTCCACCCCTCCAACTTCCTGATGACCGGCTACGTCAGTACGCCGCCGGTCGACGCGCTCGCCGGACTCGGCCGCCCCCTCGTGGTCGACATCGGCTCCGGACTCCTCGCCCCGCATCCGCTGCTCCCCGACGAACCCGACGCCACCACGGTCATCGCCCGGGGCGCCGCCCTGGTCACCGCGAGCGGCGACAAGCTCCTCGGCGGACCCCAGGCGGGGCTGCTGCTCGGCGACGCCGAACTCGTCGCCCGGCTGCGCCGCCACCCCCTCGCCCGCGCCCTGCGGACCGGGAAGCTGACCCTGGCCGCCCTGGAGGCCACCCTGCGCGGCCCCGCGACCCCGCTGGCGACCGCCCTGACCCGGCCGCTGCCCGAACTCGCCGCCCGAGCCGACGCGCTGGCCCGGCGGCTGCGAGCGGCCGGGGTCGACGCCGGGACCGAGGCGTCGGAGTCGGTCGTCGGCGGCGGCGGCGCGCCCGGGGTCACCCTGCCGTCCGCCGCCCTCACCGTCCCGGCCGGCCTCGCGCCCCTGCTCAGGACCGGAACGACCCCCGTCCTGGCCCGGGTCCACCAGGACCGGGCCCTGCTCGATCTGCGCTCGGTCCCGGACGAGGACGACGAGACGGTGGCGGAGGCGGTGCTGTCGGCCCGGGGGCGGTACGCGGGCGGCCCGGCCGAGGCGGCCCGGGTGGCCCCCGTCGGCGCGGCCGAGGCGGTACGGGTCCAGGCGGTACGGGTCCGGGCCGCTCCGCCCGTCCCCGAGGCGTCCGCCGCCCGTTCTGGGCCCGACGCGTCCGCCGCCGTACGGCATTCGCGGGACACGCCCCCGCCGGAGCCGGGCGGGGTCGCGTCCGGTGCCGTACGCGACGCCGCTGACGCCCTCGCCCTCGCCCCCGCGTCCCACCCGGACCCGGACCCGGACGACCCCCCGGCCCCGGTGCCCGCCCGGCGCGCCGCCGGAGCCGCCCGATGATGGTCGTGGTCACCGCGGGCCATGTCGACCACGGCAAGTCGACGCTGCTGCGCGCCCTGACCGGGATGGAGCCGGACCGTACCGAGGAGGAGCGGCGGCGTGGTCTCTCCATCGACCTCGGTTTCGTCTGGACGGACATCCCCGCCGGTCCCGGCGCGCCGCCTGCCGCCGACGAGCGGGTCGCGTTCGTCGACGTACCCGGGCACGAACGTTTCCTCGGGACCATGCTCGCGGGCGCCGGGCCCGCGCCCGCCGTCCTGTTCGCCGTCGCCGCCGACGGCGGCTGGATGCCGCAGTCCCAGGAGCACGCCACCGCACTCGACGCGCTCGGCGTCCGCGACGGCGTCCTGGTCGTCACCCGGACCGATCTCGCCGACCCGGCACCCGCGTTGGCGCGGGCCAGGGCCGCGCTCGCCGGTACCGGCCTCGCCGGGCTGCCCGCCGTCGCGGTCAGCGCCCGTACCGGCGACGGTACGGACCGGCTCCGTACCGCCGTCGCCGGACTCCGCGACCGGCTGCCCGCACCCGACCCCGGGGCGCCGGTCCGGCTCTGGGCCGACCGCGCCTTCACCCTCCCCGGCCACGGCCTCGTCGTCACCGGCACCCTGCGGGACGGCACCATCGCCCGGGGCGACGTCCTCGAAACCGGCCCGGACCAGGCGCCTCTGACGGTCCGGGGCGTCGAGGAACTCGGCCGGACCGCCGACCGCTCCACCGGGACCGCCCGGGTCGCCGTCAAACTCCGGGGCGAGCCGCCGCGCGGCGGACTGCGCGGTACGGCGCTCTGCGCCCCGGGCACGTACGCGCTCACCGACACCGCCGACGTCCGGCTCGCCGGGGCCGTACTGCGCCGGATCCCCGCCCGGCTGACCGTGCACCTCGGCTCCGCCGCCGTACCGGCCGCCGTCCGCCGCTTCGGCCGGGGCATCGCCCGGCTCGTCCTCGAACGGCCGCTGCCGCTGCGGATCGGCGACCGGGCCGTCGTCACCGAACACCGCCGGGTCGTCGGCAGCGCGCTGGTCCTCGACCCCGTACCGCCGTACGTCGGGCCGCGCCGGGCCGGAGGGCGCCGGGCCGACGCGTTGACCGGTCACCCCGGCACCGCCGACCTCGGCCACGAGACCGCCGCCCGGGGCTTCGTCCGCACCGGGACCCTGCGCCGGGCGGGCGTGGACTGTACGGCCGCCGAACCCGTCGCGGGCGACTGGCTGGTCGCCCCCGCCGAACGGGCCCGGATCGCCGCCGCCGTCACCGCCGCCACCGCCGACGGCGAACCCGTCGACGCGGACGGCCTCGTCCGGCGGCTCGGACTGCCCGACCGGGCGCTCCTGGCACCCCTGTTGCCGAAGGAACGGGTGCTGCGGGCGGGCCGGGTCGTCCCCGCCGACCGCGCCGACCCCCTCCCGGCCGCCGCCCGCCGACTGGTCGAAGCCCTGGAAACCGGTCTGGAAGAAGGAGAGTTCAAGGCACCGACCCCGGCCGAACTGATCGCCCTCGGCGTCGGCCGCCGCGATCTGGCCCTGGCCGTCCAGTCGGGCCGCCTGGTCAGGCTCTCCGAGACCGTGTACGTCGCCGCCGGAACCCCCGAATCCGCCGCCCGCGCCCTCGCACCGCTGACCGGACGGCCGTTCACGGTATCCGAGGCCCGGATCAGGTGGAACGTACCCCGCCGTATTGCCCTCCCTCTTATCGAGCACCTCGACCGTGCCGGGATCACCCGGCGCGGCCCGGACGACCTGCGCACCTTGCGCCCCACAAGGGAGAAACGCGTGTGAACGGCTTGAGGATGACCCAGTACGGGCGGGGAGGCGGCTGTGCCTGCAAGATCCCGCCCGGGGAACTGGAGACCTTACTCAGCGGGCTGACCGACGCGGCGGCCGGTTCGCCGTCCGATTCCCCGTCCCCTCTCCCTGCCCCGTCCGCCCCGGGCGCACCGCTCGCCCCCCTCACCCCCCGGCTCCTCGTCGGCCCCGAGCACGGCGACGACGCGGCCGTCGTCCGGGTCGGCCCGTCGCTCGCCGTGATCTCCACCGCCGACTTCTTCACCCCCGTCGTCGACGACCCCTGCACCTGGGGCCGGATCGCCGCCACCAACGCGCTCTCCGACGTATACGCGATGGGCGGGACGCCGGTGATGGCGATCAACCTCCTGGCCTGGCCGCGCGAGACGCTGCCACTGGAGATCGCCCGCGAGGTGCTCCGCGGCGGACTCGACGCCGCCCGGGCCGCGGGCTGCCCCGTCGCGGGCGGCCACAGCGTCGAGGCGGCCGAACCGCTGTACGGCATGGCCGTCACCGGGACCGCCGACCCGGAGCGGCTGATCACCGTCGACCGGGCCGAACCCGGCACCCCCCTCACCCTCACCAAACCGCTGGGCGTCGGAGTCCTCAACACCCTCCACAAGAAGACCGGTGAGGTCTTCCCCGAGGCGATCGAGGTGATGACCACCCTCAACCGGGACGCGTCCGCCGCCGCGCTCGCCGCCGGGATCCGGGCCGGAACCGACGTCACCGGCTTCGGACTCCTCGGCCACGCCCACCGGATGGCCCGCGCCTCCGGCGTCACCGTCGCCATCGACACCGCGCGGGTCCCGGTCATCGAAGCCGCCCGCCGGGCCGCCGCCGCGGGCCACATCAGCGGCGGCAGCCGCCGCAACCTCGCCTGGGTGGCGCCCCACGCCGACGTGGGCGCGGCGGACGAGGAGACGACGCTGCTGCTGGCGGACGCACAGACCTCGGGCGGCCTTCTTTTGGCCGGAGAGCTGTCAGGTCATCCCGTCATCGGAGAGGTCCTCCCCTACGAGGGCAGCACCGTGCTGCTCCGCTAGGGACTCTCGCACCGTCCTCGGCGGATCCGTCCGTCCCCCCGCCGGACGGACGGACTCCGCCGGAGACGGCCCGGGACACGACCCAGCCGCCGGACCCACGTGTCATCCGACCAACGACGAATCGGGGTTCCACCATGCAGAGAGCCGGTGCCATCGACCCGGGGCTCCTCGACCAGAGCCACGGTTGGCCGGCCGTCACCGACGAACCGGCGACCGGCCCGCGTCCCGGCCTCAGGTCACCACGCGACCCGGGGACCCGTGATCCGGGGACCCGCGACCCGGGGCGGCCCGACAGCCGTCCGGGCGCACGGGGCGCCTCGGCCGCGCCGTACGACGCGGGCGCCCTCCACCGGTCACCCGTACCACCCGGGCCGGCCGCCGCCGAACGCCACACCGCCGTCACCCCGCCGCCCGCCCCGCTCCCGGACCCCGCCATCACCGACCCGGCCGGTGTCCCCGACTGCGGTGGCGGCGGCTCGGTCCACAGCGTCGGCATCCTCGGGCCCGTGGTGCTGATCGGCCCCGGCGGCTCGACCGCGCCGTCGGGTTCCGTGGTCCGCGCCCTGCTCGGCAGCCTGGCGCTGGCCCACCCCCATCCGGTCAACGCCGACACCTTCGCCACCCGGCTCTGGCCCGACCGGACGCCCGCCCAGGCCCGGCAGTGCCTGCACACCGGCGCCCACCGGCTGCGGTCCTGGCTCCAGAACGCCACCGACGGCGGACTCGGAGTCGTCACCCAGCCCTCCGGATACGTACTGACCGGCGGGGAGATGCCCACCGACCTGGCCCGCTTCCGGCACGCCGCCGAACGGTCCCGGCGGATCGCCGACCCGCTGCGGCGGCTGCGCCACCTCCAGCAGGCCCATGTCCTGTGGCGCGGCAGGCTGCTGGAGGGCGTGGCGCCGGAGTGCGTCGACCACCAGGCCCAGCAGTCCCTGATGCTGGAGCACACCGGCCATCTCCAGGACCTGGCCAGGGCGGCGCTGGAGGCCCGGCTGCCGAGGGAGGCCATCGTCGCGGCCCGCCGCGCCTGCGAGGAGGACCACTTCAACGAGTCGTCGCACGCCCTGCTGATGGACGCCCTGACGGCGGCCGGGATGCGGGTCGCGGCACTCGACGTCTACGAGCACATGCGCAACCGGCTCAACCGGTCCCTGGGCATCGCGCCGGGGGAGATCCTCAAGCAGGCCAGGGGACGGGTGATCGGCCGGTGACGACCGTCACGTCATCGGCCGGGGGCCCGTACGCCCCCGGAACCCGGCTCCTCCCCCCGGCGGCGGCACCCCTGCCCGCCGCCGGGACGGGCGGGGCCGCCCGGGGCTGAACGGGGCGCGGAGTTCCCGGAGCGGTACGGCCGGACCACGGGGGACCGGCCACCGGGAACACCCGCGCGAACCAGCCACACCCTTGACAGATATTCCAGATCTGGAAATTCTGTCCACCATGTCCACCACGACGACTCCGGCCTACCGCGACGAACGCTCCGGCCGCAGCTACCCGTTGACCGGCCCGGACCGCTGGCGCGGCGACGACGGCGCACCGCTCACCATCGGCCCCGGGCCCGGACTCGCCCCCGTCGACGTGGACACCGCCCGCCGGTCCCTGTGGCGCTACCGGGCCGCGTTCCCCGTACCGCTGGCCCCCGTCACCCTCGGCGAGGGCGCCACCCCGCTGCTCGACGGCGAATGGGACGGCGTACCGGTCGCCTTCAAACCCGAGTGGTTCAACCCCACGGGCAGCTTCAAGGACCGCGGCACCAGCCTGATGATCTCCTTCCTCGCCCACCACGGCGTCACCGAGGTGATCGAGGACAGCTCCGGCAACGGCGGCGCGTCCGTCGCCGCGTACTGCGCCGCCGCCGGGATCCGGGCCCGGATCCTCGTCCCCGCCCACACCTCACCCGCCAAAATCCTCCAGGCCAGGGCATACGGCGCCGAAGTCGAGGAGATCCCCGGCGACCGCGAAGCCACCGCCGCCGAAGCCCTGCGCCGGGCCGGGACGGGCACGGTCTACGCCAGCCACAACTGGCACCCGTTCTTCCTCCAGGGCACCAAGACCCTCGCCTACGAGATCTGGGAGGACCTCGGCTTCCGCGCACCCGACAACGTGGTCACCGTCGCGGGCGCGGGCAGTACCGTACTCGGCTGCGCCCTCGGCTTCGGCGAACTCCACGCCGCCGGACGCATCGCCCGCCCGCCCCGGCTGCTGGTCGCCCAGCCCGCCAACTGCGCCCCGCTCCACGCGGCGTTCCGCGCCGGAGCGGAGACCGAGGTCCCCGTCGACACCGCCCCGACGATCGCCGAGGGCACCGCCATCCGGCACCCGGTCCGCCTGCCGGAGGTCCTGCGCGCGGTCCGCGCCTCCGGCGGCGACTTCGCCGCGATCCCCGAGCCCGCGATCGAGGAAGCCGTACGGGGACTCGCCCGCAAGGGGCTCTACGCGGAACCCACCAGCGCCGGAGCGGCGGCCGCGGTCACCGCCTTCGCCCGCCGGGGGCTGATCGCCCCGGGGCAGACGACGGTCGTCCTGCTCACCGGCTCGGGCCTCAAGACGGACGCGGCGATGGCGAGTATCACCGGATGACCCGTACCCCCGAACCCTCGACGGCCACCGCGGACGAGCATCTGCTCCGCGAGGCCGAGAAGATCGCCACCGCGGTCGGCCGGATGTTCCCCGGCCTGTGCGAAGTGGTCCTGCACGATCTGCGCGACCCGGAGCACGCGATCCGTACCGTCGAGAACCCCCTCTCCGGCCGCGCCCCCGGCGACCCGGCCACCGAACTCGGCCTGGCCCGGGCGGCGGACCCCGGATTCCCCGACGTCGTCCAGAACTACGCCAACCACCTCCCCGACGGCCGCCCGCTGAAAAGCACCTCCATCGGAATCCGCAACGCGCACGGCGACTACATCGGCGCGCTCTGCCTCAACCTCGACGTCTCCGTACTCGACCGGGTCACCACGGCCCTCACCCGCCTCACCGCCACCACCGCCGACGCGCCGGTACCCGAGACACTCGCGCCCCGGACCCTCGACACCCTGCGCTCCGCCGCCGCCCAGCTCGCCGCCGAACACGGCCTCACGCCCCGCGAACTCCCCCCGGCGGCCCGCCGCGAACTGGTCCGCACCCTGCGGGCCGAGGGCTATCTCGACCTCAAACACGCCACATCGACGCTGGCGACACTGCTCGGCGTCTCCCGCTCCACGATCTACAACGCCCTCGACGCGGCTTCGCCCTGATTTCCGCCTCGCGCCCGGCGGCTGAATCTCGTTTGCGGCCTGCGGGCCGTGGGTGGCTTGTCGCGCGGTTCCGCCCCCTGGTTGCTCCTGCTCTCGGCCTTTGAAAGGGCCGGCACTTCTCACAGGGCGGCGCCCCGGAGGGACAAGGCCCTCCGGGGCCTCCTACACGCCCACCCCCCGCGCCCGCAGCAGGCGTTCCGTACGGGCGTCCAGCTCCTCCCGTTCTTCCGCCGCGCGTTCCGAACGGGCCCGCTGGTACTCGCGCTCGGTGCGGTCCTTGCGGTCGGCCGCGTCCTGCTCCGAGCGGTGGCGGCGCACCTCGTGTTCGAGCCGGGCGCAGTCGAGCTGGACCTGAAGCTCCTCGGTGTGCCTGCGGCGGCTCGCCGCGTACCGGGCGCCGAGCAGGGTGTCGTACGTGGTGGAGCCGCCGAGCACCTTCGCCAGGACCGGCATCGCGTCCAGCGCCAGCAGCAGCAGATGCAGCACCACGGTGAGGAAGAGGGCGAAGCCGTCGGAGGCCGCCACCTCCTTGAGGCCGTGGGCCCGGGTGAGGATGCCGTCCGTGTCGAGGTCCGCCGCCCGCCGCTCGGTCTTGGCGTCGACGGCCCGCTGGAGCGCGGGCCGGTAGCCGTCGGCGGCCCGGTCCTTGCGGGCGCCCAGCTCCCGGGCTTCGGCGACGAGTCCGGCCAGTTCCCTCTCGTACGTCCCGATCCGGCTGGTCTCCCGGAACGCCGAGGTGGCGGCCCTGGCCCGTTCGCAGGTGACGGAGACGTCCCGGCCGCCGCCGCGCCGCACCCAGTACTTGGGGCCGCACAGCCGCTGCTCGGCCGCCAGTTTGCCGTCGAGGGTCCGGTTCAGGCCGTCGACCTGGGTCCGCAGGGTTCCGGCCCGTTTGGTGGTCTGCTCGATCTGCCGGCCCAGTTCGGCCGGTGAGCCCGGCACCTTCAGCTGGTACGCGCCGCACTCGGCGCGCCCGGTGGTGTCGGCGCCGTCCGTCGGATTGCAGGAGACCAGCATGCCCCGGTAGCCGGCGACCTTCCGCTCGTTGCCGACGGCGATCTCCTGCCGGATCTCCTTGTCGAAGATCTGGAAGAGGACGGGTTCGGCGATGAAGAGTCCGAGCAGCACCGAGAGAAAGAACCGGACTGCCAGGGTCCACTTCTTGACGCCGGTGCCATGGGTGCTCGACACCAGCCAGGCGTCCAGCGCCAGGATCGCCCAGAACCAGATGACGGCCACCAGCGCGACGGCCGCCCAGGGCAGATCCGACCGGAAGCTGCCCAGGGCCAGGGCCATCGAGACCGCCCCGAACAGGGCCGTATTGACCACCAGCGCGCCGTACCAGGTGTAGCGGGTGCGCTCCTCCGGCACCCAGTCCAGCAGGGGCTCGTCCACGCCGATCAGCCGGCGCAGCCGGGCCCCGTGGCCGGGATCGGGCGGCGCGGGCAGCTCGGGGCCCCGGCCGTCGTCGAAGTCCCCGTCGGCCACGGGGCGCAGCGGGGTGTCAGTCGCCAAGGTGTGCCTCCTGGTTGGCCAGGTCCCAGCCGTCGTCGTCCGGTTCGTCCACGGAGCCGGGGCCGGGGCCGGAGCCGGGGCCCTTCGGGCCGGGGGCCGCCGGCTCCGGCTCGGCGGGCCGTCGGGCGGCCCCCTGGTCCAGCTCGCCCTTCGGTTCGGCGGCGGTCGTCTCCCGGCCGTCCACCGACCGCCCTTCGACCGACCGCCCTTCCACGGTCCTGCCGTCGACGGTCCGCCCGTTCACCGGCCGCCCGTCCGTGGACCGCTCCCCGGCGGGCCAGTCGCCGCCCGACGCCGGGGACTGGTCGTAGGGGACGTCACCGAGGCTGTTGATGAAGGCGTCCGCGTCGTGTACGGAGTCGAAGAGCCCCCGGTCGATGGCGCGCCGGAACACATCCGCCCGGGTCGCGAGCTGCTCCCTGGCCCAGGTGCTGCGGTCCTGCCGCAGCTCGGCCGCGTCCGCGCGGTCCTCCTGGCGGCGCAGCACCCGGTCCTCGCGGTCCAGATTCCACTGCCGCTGCTCCTCCTGCCGCAAAGCCGCGGCCTCCTCCTGCCGTTCGGCCCGGTCCAGCTCCTCGCGGCGGACGTCCCGCTCGACGCCGTACCGCCGTTCCTCGCGGTCCAGTTCGTCCCGGCGCCGCAGCTCCTCCCGGTCCAGCCGGACGACTTCCTCCCGCCGCTCGGCCCGCTCCTTCTCGGCCTGCCGCAGCCGCCCGGCCAGCTCGTCGGCGCTGATGTCGCCCTGCTGCCAGGCCAGGAAGTCCGCCGCCGCCGGATCGGAGTCGATCAGCCGGACGTCCTCGGCCAGTTCGGCCCTGGCGGCCCGGTTGCCGCGCGCCTTGAGGATCAGTTCGTGCTCCTGGGCGTCGGAGCCGACGATCCGCTCGTAGCGGGTACGCAGGGTGTCGAGGCCCTGCCGGTTGCGCTCCTTGTCCAGCTCCTCGTCCCGGCGGTTCTCCTCCTCCAGATCGGCCTGGAGCCGCCGCAGCTCCTCCCGCTTCAGCTGCAATTTGGCCTTGCGCTCCTCCCGTTTGAGGGCGGCTTCCTGGTCCAGCTCCTCCCGCTGGAGGTCGCGTTCCTGCTCCAGCCGGGCCCGTTCCATGTCGGCGGTGAGCGCCGTCATCTCCTCCGGCGAGAAGACCTGGACGAGGCTGCGCCGTACCCGCATCCCGGAGACCACGGCCGGGCGCATCTCGTGATACGCGGTCAGCCGGGCGTCGATCCTGGCCCGCAGCACGGCCGAGGCGTCGACCGGCAGGTCCCGGCCGTCCTCGGTGAGTCCGGGCACCTCCCGCAGATGGGCCGTGAGCAGCGCCTCGACATCGGTGACCCCGTCGCGTACGACGGCGCACGGGTCGGTCACCGTACAGCTGAACACGGTCCTGACCGTGAATTCGGCGGTCCCGGCCGACGGGACGCGGGTCTCCACCGTCACGGGCGTCTCGACCCGCAGATCGACGACGGTGACGGAGGCGGCGCCGAGCACCACCGGGTCGTCGGCGCGCAGCAGCCCGTGGTCGGTGACGTACTCCTCGCCGACCCGGAAGACCCGGACGTGGTGGGCGGCGATCAGAGGCAGTCCGTCTTCGTCCCGGGTCGCCCGGCGCCGCAGGAAGCCGCCCCGCTTCTCCGGTGTGCCGTACTCCCGCTGCGAGACGAGCGGGTAGTTCTTCGCCATGCCTGTCATTCCTCCGTGCTCAATACGGCGGTGAGAAAGGTGTCGATCACTTCGGCGGCCGGACCGTCCGTGCCGGTGCCGGTGCCGGTGCCGGTGCCGGTGCCGGAGGCGGGCCCCGTGCCGGTGCCGGTTCCGGAGCGGGTGCCGGTCCCCGTACCGGTCCCGGTGGCGGCCCGGGTCAGGGCCGTGACGAGCCGGGTCCGCTCACCCGGGCCGAGGGCCGTTCCGACGGCCCGGCCGAACCGGTCGGCCGCCTTGCCCGGCTCGGCCGCGACGGCGGGGAGATCCCGCAGGACGGCGGCGAGCGCCCGCAGCGCTTCGCCCCGGTGGGGCCGGTGCTGAAGCACCCGCGCCCACAGCTCCCCGAGGACTTCGGTGCGGCGGGGCTCCCGCTCCAGGACCCGGGCGCAGACCATCCGCCCGGTACGGGTGTCCCGGGCCCGCAGCACGGTCAGTACGGTCGTCAGCACGGCCGTCCGCTTCTCCCACGAGAGCTTCCGGCCCGGGTCGCGGAGCCGGAACGCCAGCGGCCGCAGGACGGCGCCGGTGTCCTCCCCGCACTCCGTCTGGATCGCGACGAGACCGGCCGTCGCGAGCATGGCGCTCGCGGCGAGCAACGGGGTCCGCTGCTGTGCCAGCCGCAGCAGGATCGTCACCGCGTCCGTGGGGAACCGGACCCCCAGCGCCCCGCTGAAGGCCGCGGCGGCCGTGGTACGCGTCGTGATGTCGCCCGAACCGGCCCAGTCCCGGGCGATCGCCAGCGCCGTCACCGCCAGACTCTCGTCCAGACACATGCACTGGAGCACCAGCGCGGCCGTCGTCCGCCCGCCCGCCCCCGCGGCCCCGGCCGCCCAGGGCCGCAGATAGCTCTCGGCGACCTCCTCGAAGGCGGGCCGGGTGAGCAGGGCGAGCCCCTGGGCGACCGAGAGCTGGAGCGCCGGACCCGGCCCGGCCGACACCAGGTCCGTCAGCCACCCCCGTACCCCGTCCCAGTACGGCGTCGCCCGCAGCGCCCACAACTCCTCCAGCACCCACGACCGGTAGGACGCCTGCGGGAAGACCAGGGCCGTACGCGTCAGCGCGCCCTGCTTCCGCCGCCGTACGTGCACCAGCGCGTTCCGGCCCAGCGACTGTCTGCGGTCCGCGGCCCGCCGGGCGGCCGCCGCCTGCTCCTCCTCCGTCACCGGCGCCGGGAAGACCGGCGCCAGCCGGGCCTCCAGCAGCACCTGACAGGTCTCGAAGTCGCGGTAACCGGCTCCGGTGACGAACGCCAGGGCCGTGATCTCCGCCCACTCCTGCGGGGTGCGGTCCGCGGTGAACCAGTCCCGTACGGGCTGCGCCGCGCCGCTGCCGTACTCCGGCCACACCTCGGCGGGCGGCGCGCCCCCGGCGATCCGCTCAGCCGCCTCGGCGACCTCGGCGACCCGGCAGCCCTCCGGCATCAGCTCGACGGCCGCCGCCACGGTCTCCCCGGCGCACCCGGCCCGTACCAGCCGGACCCGCAGTACCGCGGGCAGTTCGGGCTCCCGCCACTCCACATGCCGTACGGCTTCCACACCGACCGGGCTCCGGACGGTGGTCACCACCAGATGGGCGCCGTGCTCGCGGACCGCGTCCCGGACCCGCCGCCAGTCGAAATCGGCGTTGTCGCCATTGCCGCCGTTGCCGGTGTTCCGGGCGGGCGAGACGTCGGACCCGGCGGACTCGCCCGTCCAGTCCAGCAGGACGTAACCGACACCCGGATCGAAGGGGACCCGGCCGCTCGCCAGATCGTCCAGACTGCGGCTGGGGGAGAGGACCACCAGGTCGGCGCGTTCGGCGACCCCGGAGACGAGCTTCACGGCACCGGACCGCTTGCCCGAACCGGGCGGTCCGAAGACGACCACGACCCCGTCGCGTTCCAGGGCGCGCGCCGCCTCGTCGAAGCATTCGGAGGGTTCCACGTACGGGGCGATGATCGCGTCCGCCTCGCGGGCGCCCAGCCGGCCGACGGCCCGGCGGCGGGCGTTGTCGGGGTCGGCGCTGGAGATGCCGAAGAGGGCGCGGGAGGCGTTCAGCTCGCCGTAGAAGTACTGGTTGACGTTGTTGTGCCGGACCTGCTCGCGCTTCCCGGACTCACCGGGTGATTCGGCCGCGTCCGCCGTGGCGGTCTCAGCGGGCCGGTCGGTCTCGGCAGTCTTGTCAGTCTTGTCAGGCGGCTCGGACGGCTCGGACGGCTCGGACGGCTCGGGCGGCTCCGGGGGCTCGGAAGGCCCGGCCTCGTCGGGCGGTCCTGCCCCGTCGGGCGGTCCGGGCGGTTCCGGCGGCTCGGGCTCGGGCGGGGAGCCGGACCCCTCGTCGGCGGATATCACCGCCTCGGGGTTCTCGGGCGGGCGCTCCGGGCTGCCGGTGTCCGCAGTGTCCGACGCGTTCGCCGCCTTGCCCCGCTCGGGCTGTTCGTCCGGTTCTGCGCTCTGTGCTCGGTCTCTCACGTCGCTCGGTCTCTCAGGTGTCCCACGTACGTTCAAGGCAGTCGCTCACGATCGATTCGAGATCCCGAAGACGGCACCCTGGGCATGGACGGTTCCGTTGAATGCCTGAACCACCTGTTCCCTGGGAGCAGTCGGCGCACCAGGGGGGCGCGCACCGGGAGATTCACCACCGCTGTCACCACAGGGCGCCGAAGCGCCGCCGCCCCGGCCCCCTTCCCCCGCCCCCTCCCCGGCGGCGGAGCCGAGGTCGAGGGCCCGGGAGTCGTACCCCGGCACCCAGATCCAGATCCGGCCCGCGTACTCCTTCTCCACCACCGGGACCTCACGGAAGTCCCCGGCCCTGATGGTCGTATACGCCTCGCCGATCATGTCGTTGAAGACGGTCGAGGAGACCGCCAGCGCCAGACAGGCGTCCGGCGCCGAGGCCAGCGCGCTCCGCAGCGGCCCGCTGTCGAGCATCCGCCCGATCTCGACCGGCGCCCGCCCCTCGAAGCCGTTGGCGGCGGCCCGCGCCGTACCGAAATGCACCGCGGCCCGCAGCCGCAGCCACGCCTCGCGCACCCGGTTGCGGTTGAACTCCCGCAGCCCGGCGTCCAGACAGCGCATGAAGGTGTCCACGAGATCGGGCTCGGACGCCCCCTCGGGCAGTACGGCGAAGACGGAGTCCCCGCCGATCTGCGTCTCCCACCGCTCCCGCGCGAGACCCGCCGCCGCGGCGGCCTCGGCCAGCAGCCGCGAGATCGCCTCCTGGAACTGCCGCTGGGTCACCACGTCGACCCGGCCGTAACCCTTGGCGTCGACGGCCAGCAGCAGCCTGCGACCGAACGTTCCCATGCTCGAACTCCCCGTTGACTCAAGTGGAGCCGCACCCCGGGGACGGTGGTCCGGGGCACGGCTCCGGTACGGCCCGGCGCCCGCACCCCCGATGTCCCCCGACATACGGGCGCCGGTAAGAGCAGTCGTACACGCCCCTCGCCCCGTGAACCCCGTCGAAGTACGGGATGCGGAAAGATGCGCAAACTACCGGCCGTACGAAGGGTTACGGACCAGTACGCCGACGGCCCCGGCCCCGTCTCGCCGAATCCCGCAGAAATCCCAGGTCGGCCGCCCGGAGTTCGGGCCTACTAAACGGGTCCCCACCACCAGGAGGAGCCGGATGCCGCCCGTCACGCCCATAACCGCCCCCGCCACCATGGCCACGCGCCCCGAAAACCACCCCGACACCCGCCCCGCCCAGCTGATGTTCACCGCCCTCCACACCACGCACCAGCACGCCGACACCAAGGCGGGCATCCTCGCCGCGGCCCAGGCCGCCCTCGTCGGCACGGCGGGCGCCTGGAGCGCCCCCGCCCTGCGCACCGCGGCCGACGGCGGCGCCAAGGGACTGATCGCCGGGGCGCTGCTGATCGTCTTCCTCGGCGCGATGGCCGCCGGGGCGGGCTGCCTGGCGGCCGTCCTCCGCCCCCGGCTGCTGCGCCCCACGAACGCCAACCGCTACAGCTTCGTCCATCTCACCTCGGGCCCCGACATCCTGCCCGCCCGCGACGACGAGGAGTCCCCAGGCCGGGAACGGCTGGAACTCTCCCAGACGATCCGCTTCCTCTCCCAGGTCGCCGTCCGCAAATACCGCTGGGTCACGGCGACCGTGGTCTGCACCTCGGTGATGGGCGGCTGCGCGGGCACCCTGATGGTGCTCCGCCCGATCCTGACCTGACCTCCACTCACGGCACCTCAGCCGTCGGGCGCCAGATCCCCGATCTCCCGCAGCCGCCCCAGATCCCGGATCACCGTCGACCCGTACCCGGTCTCCAGCAACCCGTCCTCCCGCAACTCCCGCAACCCCTTGTGCACGGTGGTCTCGGCGGCCCCGGTGAGGGCCGCCAGCTCCGGCTGCGTCAGCCGGCACCCCAGCACCATCCCGCCGTCGTCCCCGCCGTCCCCGGGATGCCCGTACGACGTCGCCAGCTCCACCAGCAACCGCGCCAGCCGCACCTTCGCCGGATACCCCCGGAAGTCCAGCCGCCGCCGGTTCGCCCACCGCAGCCGCCCCGCGACGATCCCGGTCAGCGCCAGATGCACCTCGGGCCGCCGCACCAGCAGCGCGTGCAGCACCGCCGACGTCACCACCCGCGCCTCCACCACCCCGCAGGCGGTCACGGTCGCCGACCGGGGAGCCCCGTCCATGGCGGCCATCTCCCCGACGGTCTCCCCACCGACCCGCACCGCCAGCAGCGACTCCTCCCCGTTCTCCACCCGCGCGGTCACCTTCGCGAACCCGGACAGCAACAACACGACATGCCGGTCTAGATCCCCCTCCCGCAACACGACCTCCCCGGCCCGGAACCGCGCGGCGACCCCCAACCCCGTCAACTCCCGCCGCGCGTCCCCGGACACGACCCCGAGCAGACTCCGCCCGGGCCACTCCCCGGAGCCGTACACCATCCCGATCCCTCCGATCGACGACAGGGGCCGCCGGGCCGCTACTCGACCTCGATGCCGTAGTCCTGGATCAGCTCCTCCAGACCACCCCGGTAGCCCCTGCCGCCGGGGACGAACTCCCAGTCGCCATTGGCCCGGCGGCGGAAGGATCCCAGCACGAGGGCCGTCTCACCGGGACGGCCGTCGGAGACCTCCAGCTGGTCGAGCGGCGAGCCCCCGGAGTCCAGCAGCCGGATCCCGGCCCGGGTGAACCCGGACAGATCGGCGGCCGGATTGACCTCGGGATCGACGGCGGCGACGACCACGAGCCGGTTGGCCCGCGCGGGCAGGTCGTCGAAGGACACCTGGATCGCGGCCCGGTCCGGCGGGACGGCCGGAAGGGCGCGTACCGCACCGTCCGGCGTACGCGGATTGTTGAAGAAGACGAAGTGATCGTCATCCAGGACGCGATTGTCCCGGCAGACCAGCGCGCAGACGTCCAGGGCGACACCACCGGACCAGAACATGCCCAGCACGTTGTGCCCCTCCGGGCCCGGCCCGGGATCCGGCTCGGCGGCCCGCTGCGCGGGCACCCGGCGCCCGTCACCACCGCCGTCGCCCAGCCGCCCCCGGAGCCCGTGCCGGTGCAGCAGATCCACCAGCTCGGCACCCGACACCAGCTCCAGGGGCTTGCCGTCGGCGAAGGTGTGCGAACCCGGGCCGAACCCCGAAGTCGTCACCAGGACTCCCTTGTTGGCGCCCGCGTCCTGGACTGTGCCGTACAGATCACGGACGGCCGTCGGCGGCACGGTACCGCGATACCGCTTGACCTGCACGACGATCTTCCCGCCCCGGATCGGTGTCGGATCCAGCGCGTCGACGTCCACCCCGCCGTCATTCGACCGCTGAGTCGTCACAGCCTGCATCCCCATCGCCCGGAACAGCTCGGCGACCAGTTCCTCGAAGGCCACCGGGTCCATCGCGTACAGATCAGGATCGTCGTCCCCGCCATGGGTGACGACCCCGCCGCCGACGTCCTCCGGGACCCGGCCCGGCCGTACGGGCGCATACTGGTCCGGCCGCGTCGACAACTGCCCCCGCAGACCGTCCACCAGGCAGTTGACCGCGTTGACCTGCTCCAGATGCAGCCCGGCGAAGGCCGCACGGGTGGCCATGACGGTACCGAGGACGATGGACCCCCGCCGCCCGGTCGTCGGATCGTGATCGTCCACGAACCCGTTCAGCGCCACCGACTCCAGCGCCCCGAACTCGTCCGCCGCGAAGAGATCCCGCAGCACCAGCAGCAGACACTGCGCGAGAACGTCCCGATACAGGGCCCGGCGCTGCCCGACCGGCCGGGGCGCCTCCTTCTCCTGATCGGCATTGACCATGTACCGCACCGACTTGGCCTCCGGTACGACGTCGTACCGGGGCAGCTCCCAGTTCAGCACCAGCTGACGCGCACCGGAGTCGTACGCGGCGGACACCTGCCGGGGCAGCCCGTCCGGCCACCCCGTCGAGGCGTACAAAGCAGCCGAGAAATATTCCACCGCGGCCCCCGCGTCACCGTCCCGCAGCCCCACCGTCATCTCCGCGATCCCCGCGTTGTGCCGCCGTATCTCCCCCAACCGGGCGTCCGCCCAGCGCCGGTACTCCCGCTGATACGCGGCCAACTGCCGCTGCCGCTGCCCCTCCGCGGCCTGCGCCGCCGCCCAGTCCCGCTCGAACCGCGACCGGGCCTCCGCCTGCGCCTGAGCCCGCCGCGCAGCCGTCCACCCCCCACCCTGCGCCTGATACTGCTGCGGATCGGGCATCCGCAGCGGAACCGCCAACTGCCCCGGCGCGAACGGCTCCACCTCCTCCACCCGCCGCAACGACTGCACCCGGAACGCCGGCGCCCCGCACCCCGCCGCCAGCAGCCCCTGCAACACCTCGACCCGCGCCTCTATCTCCGCCGTCCGCCGCCGAGCCTCGGCCTCCCGCTGCTCCCGGTAGCTCCGCTCCGCCTGCCGCTGATAGGCACGCTGCTGCCTCTCCTGCTCCCGTACGAACCTGGCCTGCGCCTCCCGCTGCCGCTGCTGCTGACGCTGCGCCTCGGCCCAGATCCCGACCAACCCATCGGAGCGACGGCTCATGCTCTCCCGGCCTCCCCACCAGCGCCCCGGCACACCTGTTCCGGGACCCCGACCCCATTACCAGTAGTGATGACCCGACTCTAGTAGGCGACGACGAACCGGCCCATGCCCTTGCGCCAGATCACCCACGACTCGGCGCCCTCACCGAGCCCCCCACCGTCCGCAACCGCGCCACCCGCCCCCTTGGGAACGCCCGCCGCATGCCGGAGGCCCTGTCGTCCCGATGGGCGACAGGGCCTCTGACCTGCTGGTTTAGCGTGCCCCCGGCAGGATTCGAACCTGCGACACCCGCTTTAGGAGATTTCCCTGATCAAGGTCGTGACCTGCGGAAACGCCACCATAGCTGCGCTCTACCTGGCGAAACGCGCCTCGGCGGTCCTTACATCTACCCAGGGTTTCCCGGCCTCATGTGTGCTGAATCCGTTCTTGGCGGGCCCGCTTGAGTCGACGGACTTGGACGGGGGAGTACCTTGTCGTTCCCTGAGGCGCTGCTTCCCGAAGCCGAGGAGCGGGGCCTGGCAGTCCACACCTGTGAACTCCTCGACGCCGTCGCGGCCCGGCTCAACAGCCGTCCACGCAAAACGCTCGGCTTGGAAACCCCAGCCGAGTGCCCACACAAAATGCTCGTGGCTTGATCAACACGACCACATGTTGCAACGAACCCTAGAAACCACCCGGACGACGAGAGGCCATTCTCACCGCTTTCGCCGTGCCTCGCCTGTCATCGCCGCCACAGCACCTTCGCCCTGCGCTCACTGCCGTATCCCAGCCCGTGCCGGTAGATCTCAGCAACCCAGTAGCGACCGTCGTCGCCGCGGGAGAAAACCCCCGAGTCGACGAGCAGGTCCGCGTCCTCCACGGAGATCCCTACCTCCTCCAACTCGAAGGGAACTGTCACCGGCTGACGTACCTGCTGAAGCTGGCTCAACAGTTCGCCGACTTCCTGGTTCTCCTGGCGAATTGAGTCGATCTTGTTTGTGCTGCAGGCGAGCAGCGCTTTGCGCATGGCTCCAGGAACCAGAACACGGTCTTCCCAAGTCGTCTGGGGAATAGAGAACTGAGCTGCCTCCGACAGAAACACAACAACGTCCCTGGCCTGCACCTGATCCTTGAAGTCTCCGAGAGCGGCGGGAACCCAGAGATGTGAACGTGCTTCCCTGGACTTCTCGGTTCCCATCTTCCAGCCCCATACCGGGATGAGGGTCTCCACCAGTTCGTCGTACGACAACTCGGTGATCTGGGACTCGGCCGCAGGTTTAGGCAGCGCTCCGGCGTGAACGGTTACCCAGAGCGCTAGCCGCAGTGCCTCTTCCTTGTTCCAGCGCAGCGCATAGGGATTGTGCCGAGCCAGGAGCTGTCCGCTGTTCTGGCGTACCGCGCGTGTCACCAGATCTTGACGGACGAAGACCACCAGCCCAAGTGGGCGTCCCCGCAGTGACCGGAGCCATGCGAGGACATCGATCAGCAGTACACGCAATGCCGTGCGTTTGGACTCGTTGTCGAGTGATTGTAGAAGGTCCTCAAGTCCGTCGATGACGAATACTGCCCGCGCACGTCTGCCGAGTTCGGTGAGGGCTTCTTCCGCGCTACTGCTTTCCGGTGGCCGTACTCCTGCCGCGATGGCCAGGCATTCAAGCCACAAGTGCCGCCACTGAACCTCGTCTTGCGTGTCGAGCGTCGTGAGTGCTGTCTTGAGCCGGTCCTTGATTTCCTGAGTTGTGGCGACCTGATTCAGATCGCCACCGTGCCCTCTCGCGAATGCCTCCCGCAAATTCTGTGTTGTCAGGTCGTCATATTCAAGATTGTCCGACTCCAGTACCGGGACTACGGGAATATCCAGTTGAACGCCTTTGATGCCGGACTGTTCGGCAAACCTGTCCCACGACTGAGCGGCGCATGCTTTCGCATACAGGAAGGTCTTTCCCGCGCCCTTGGCACCCACGACGAGTGCCAGAGGCGGTTCCGTCCGGTGATCTCCTAGCAGTCTGCGCAGCGGATCAGTGACCAGGAAACCACTGGCCGACGACATGCCTTCCCGTTCGGCGTAGATGAATCGCTGAGCGGTATCCGCAAGCCGACGACGCAGCGTGGTGTGATCGACAGGAGCCGCCGACTCCTTGGCGACGGGCGCGACCGGAGCGACCGAAGTGGGCACGATCGGGTCCAGTACATCGGCCACCTTGCAGTTCTCCAGTACCCGCAGCACAGCGTCCCAGGGCGAGGGAAGCGCGAGCAACTCTTCCCGGAACGGGCTGAGTAGAGGTTGGGAAAGGAGGCCCGTGTCCACCACTTCGCCGGTGTCGCGGGCCTCGGTGTCCGGTCCAGTGTCCGGGCGTCGGAGCGACGCGAACAGGGCACTGCCGAGCTCATTGCGAGCGCGTTCCACCTGATCCTCGTGCACATCCTGCCGGTACTGCGTGATGATCGTGGAACTCGCCGGGTCGACGCCCTGAAGCGTTGGTGCTCGGTGTCCCAGCTGCCGCAGCAGTCTCTCGGTTCCGGCGAGCGACTGGTGGCTCAGAGTGGTGACGAAAACGCGCTGGACACGAGGGTCGAGCAAAATCGGGGCGGACAATTCGGTTGCTCCCGCGCGCAGGTCCACCACGACGGTGTCCGCGCCGACACGGGCGGCGAGTGCCGCGAGCGCCTCGGTCAGGAAGTAGGGCGAGCGTCCAGGCGTGAGTAGATCTGCCGGATCGATCCGGGGCGGGCCGAGAAGTGGCCTCCGACTGCTCGGGACCACGGTCACGCGTCCCCCGCTGTATCGGCCGACCTGCTGATTCGGCAGATACGCGGCGGCAATGTCCACGGCTGCCGACCAGCTGCCGTCCTCGGCCCCCTGTAGGAGGGCGAGCAGGTCCTCGTAACAGAAGTCGAGCTGACCTCCCTGGGCTCTGTGCATCCAGGTGATCCCGGGAGCCTCCAGGTCTGCGTCGACCAGCAGGACGCTGCCGCCGCGCTGGGCCACGGCGTTAGCCATGGCGACCGCGTGGAGCGTGCGGCCGACACCGCCTTTGAACGAGTGGAATGCCACCAGCTGCACGTCGTCAGCGAAGGATTCGTCCAGGGGTCTGTCCAGCGAGTGCGCCAGCTGAGGAGTGATGTGCTTTTCCCGGAGCAGTGGGATGCGCCGAGGCTGGCTCGCGTTCTCCGGTTCGGGGCTGAGCATGACTGGCAGGCCGACGAACTCGCTCACTCGTGGATCGTCGAGCCCCAGCACCAGAGTGCCGTTGTGGCGTTCAGTAGAACCCGCTCCGAAAGCTACGTCCAGCCATCGCTTCACTTCATCGGTACCGGTGCCAGGGGAGACAACCAGCTCCAGGCCGTCCCACCAGCCGTCCGCCGCCCGCAACCAGCGGGGCCACCGACCCGCTGCGGCTAGGAGAGCCAGGTGCTCTTCCACATCCACCCAGGTGAACAGGTGCTCGGGGGGTGCCAGCCCCTCCAGGTCAGACAGTTCGGCCACGACCCTCGTACTCCTACCCTTAGTCCTGCTCGCACCAGCTGATCAACGCACGGAGTGCTTCCTGGGCGTCCTTCTCGTCTGCCGGGTCGATCTTTGCACCATAGCGCCATGCCTGATGCAAGTCGCCCAGGGCGACGGTGCCACGGGTGGAAGGGTGCATTCTGCAACTCTGGAGGCGGTCCAGCCGGGCGGCCATGGCCCGGGGAAGGCGTAGTTCCTTGGCCAGCCGGCGAAGGTCGTGGGTGGGTTCCAAGGCCCCGGAGTCACGGTGCCCCTGCCGGACGATCAGTCGTTCCTTGAGTCCGCACTCGGCGGCGTAGAACAGGAGGAGACCGACGGTGCCTCCGTCTTCGAACGCGTCGTTCGCATCAACCGACTCCGCGGAGCCGCGTAGCTGATCTCGTCTCCTCTGGAGCGCTTTGGCCCCTACCTGAAGCACCATGGTGCCATCCTGTCACCAGAGAGCCCCAGCTCTCCCCCAGCGGAGAAAGGCGGCCTCCGCCGGACGGACCCGCTCTCACTGCCGTGCCGCGTGCCGTCTGCGCCATGGCTGTACCCGCCCCCAATGAGTTCCGGGGTCTCCGGGAAGTGCCGGTCCCACCAGAAGGGCGGATACAGCAGGGCAGGGGCCCCACCCGCACGGGTGGGGCCCCTGCCCTGCTGCTTTGCTGTGCCCCGGCAGGATTCGAACCTGCGACACCCGCTTTAGAGGTCGTTTTAATCTCTGATACCCCCATATCTGACGATTCTTGAAGTGAGGGGTCGTGGTGGTGGTGAGGCGGGTGGTGTGATCGGTGCTGGTCGGCCGGATGGGGTGACGGCTGGGGCGGAGTGTGGTCTGGGCCTGTTTCATCCCAGGAAGTCGTTTCCCAAGCGCTTCCGTCATCGCGGCTGTGCGCCTGGGCGCACTCGGTTCGGGGCGGTACGCCGGAAGCATGGCGAAGCGACGTCCCTATCCGAGTGATCTGTCCGATGCCCGCTGGGAGCTGATCGAGCCGGTGCTCTCAGCCTGGCGCTTCGAGCGGCGCGGCAGAGCCCTGGACTTCGGCCGGCCGCCCGAGCACGACCTGCGCGACATCATGGACGCGATCTTGTACGTGGATCGCACCGGAGTCCAGTGGCGCTACCTCCCGCACGACTTTCCGCACTGGAACACCGTCTACGGCTACTTCGCCAAATGGGCGGACGAGGGTGTGTTCGCCAAGCTCAACGGCCTGCTCAGCCAGCTGCTGCGAAAGATGGAGGGACGGGACGGCGAACCCTCGGCGTGTGTGATCGACGCGCAAAGCGTCAAGACCTCCACCAGTGTCCCGGCCGCCGGTCAGGGCGTCGACGCGGGCAAAAAGATCGTCGGCAGGAAGCGGAGCATCGTCACCGACACGCTCGGCCTCCTACTGGCCGTGCTGGTCACCGCGGCCAGCGTGCAGGACTCGGTCGCCGGCACCCGGCTCCTGGACCAGGTCGCCGCCGAGCACCCCACCGTTCGCAAGGTGTGGGTCGACGGCGGCTACCGCCAGCACCTCGTCGAGCACGCCGCGACCCTCGGCATCGACCTGGAGATCACCGCCCGCAAGCCCGGCACCAGGGGTTTCACCCCGATCCCGAAGCGTGGGCGGTGGAGCGGACCTACGGATGGCTCATGCTCCACCGCCGCTTGGCCCGCGACTACGAAGCCCTGCCCAACCGCTCGGAAGCCCTGGTCAACCTCGCCATGACTGATCTCATGGCCCGCCGACTCACCGGCGAGAACACCATCTCCTGGCGCGACCCGAAAAGCCCCACCAAACACCCGATCCCGGGATGAAACATCGGACGAAAACGACCTCTAAGTCTGCCCGAGCACTGGCCGACCGGAGACGCCTTCCCACGACGCCGCTCAAGTAACTGAACCTGATGAGACGGCCACAGCAGATGTGGGACCTTGTGATCAAGCGCTGTCGTATACCCAAGACCGTCCAGTTTGACGGTATTCCTCGACAGGGATTGGTCCGACTCCAGCCTTCATCTGGGCGGTGTACAGGAGGCCGTCGAGGTGGTCGATCTCGTGGTGGATGAGGCGGGCGAGGCCGTGTTCGTACACGGTGGCCACGGTCTCGCCGGCGAGGGTCGTGGTCTCCACCGTGATCTCCAAGGGGCGGGGGACGAGACCACGGACGTCGAAGAAGCTCAGGCAGCCCTCGTACTGCATGTCGCTCTCCTCCACACACGCTGTGATCCTTGGGTTGAGCAGGATGATCGCCGACGCGTCCCCCGGCGGCTGGACGACGGCGGCGGCGCGGCCGATGCCGATCTGTGGGGCCGCGATGCCCATGCCCTTGGCGAAGGGGTGGACCTGGCCGATGCGGTTCAGGGCGGCGAACAGTTCGTCCACGATGCGCTCGGCCTCGCCGCGCTCGGTGGGCAGATCGAACGGTCGGGCGGGTGTGGTGAGGATGGCGGCACCCTCTTGGACGACGCCGAGGTCGCGCATCTGCTGGCTGGGCCGAACGTTCGTCAACTGAACTCCCCTTGGTTCGTCTCGTGTTCGGGTACTGCCCGGAACCGCCACTCCAAACGGTACCGAGCGTGCAGTGCGGGTGTGGGCGTGATCCACGTGAAGGCGCGCTGTTCACCATCGTCACGGCGGACGGGTGGGGTGCGGAGCGGGGAGGCTTCGGCAGTCATTGACGTCTCGGTGCCCCAGACCACGGGGTCGAGGGCGGCGGGGAAGGAGAGCTGGACTTCGAGCTGTTCCGTGGGCAGGCGGACGGCGCGCTGGAACCAGTGGCCCCATTTTTCGTCGCCGACGGTGTAGGCGTACTCGATCCAGACGGATTCGCCGGGGTAGAGCGGGAAGCGGCCGTGTTCGTTGTCGAACAGCAGCCAGACTTCCTTGGAGGCGTCACGGTCGTGCTTGGCCTGCCAGCGCATCGCTTCGCCCCCGCCGGTGGCGGTGAGGCCGAGCTTGTCCCAGGTGAGCGGATGTGTCCGGTAGTAGGCGTTGGACTGTTCCGGGTCGCCGGGGTAACGGTCGACGGAGATTCGGATCAGGTAGCGGGTGATCGGTTCGGTGCCGGTGTTCCGAAGGCGTCGGCGCATGGTGAGCCGGTACGAGCGGCCGTCGTAGTGGAGGTGGGCGGCGTCGTGTTCGACGATGAGGGCGGAGCCAGCGCCGCCAGATGGCCTTCCCGGAGTTCATGACCTCGTCGGCGAGCCGGGCGAACTCCGCGCTGGGCTTGTGACGGCCGGACTCCACGTGGCTGACGTAGGACGGATCGAAGCCCATGGCCTGCGCTAACGCCCGCTTGGACAGGCCCCGTACCTCCCGCCAGCGGGCCACCTCGGCTGCGAAGTCCTCGGCTGCCTGCTCGGCGGCGATCTCCTCGCCCTGGGTGTCCATCGAACCCTCGCCCCGTGTCATCTTCAGTGAGCATGAATGAACCGTGAGTGATCCCAGTTCATCATCCCGTCACGGCCCCCGTCGACGCTTTCCTTCCCTCAGCGGCCCGGACCGATCCCCGGGCGGATGACGGAGGCGACGCATCATGCGCGTGCTGTACCTGCTGAACATCTCCAACCCGGACCGGCTGGCCTCGGACTCCGGCTGGATCTTCGCCGACCTCCTTGCCCCGGCGCTCGCGGACGCCGGGGCCGAGGTGACCGTCGCCGCGCCCGCCCCGGCCGGGGACGCCCGATGCGGCTTCCGCCGGACGAAGCTGCCCGGGACGAAGTACCGTGCCCGGTTCTCGGCGGACATCGACGAACTGGTAGCTCTCATCCTGTCCGAGAAGCCGGACGTCGTGGTTGCCAACCAGATCGAGGAGGCCCCCGCGATCCGAACGGCCCTGCTGGAAGCGGGTTCCGGCGCGCTACTGGCCGGGTACTGCCACTATCTGCCGTACTCCTTCGACGGCGGCGGCCGACTCCTGGTCGATCCGTCTATGGACGACGGCGGGCTCGGGCGGCCGGTGCTGCTGGCGTTCGCCGCCGGGCTGGCAATCTGCGACCGGGTGATGGTCCACTCGTCCACAGCCGCCTCCTGGGTGTCGGCCGCCGCCGAACGGATGACCGTGGACCTGGGCCACAGGCTGCGGGTGGTTCCGGCCCCACGTGACGAGCGCCTGGTTCGGGCACCCATCACCACCGGCGACGGCGAGTCAATCGGGATCTACAACCACAGGCTGTACGCGCACTACGGCACCGAGCAGTTCGTGGACCTGGCGCGCGACCTCGTGGCCTCCGGGACGGTGCGGCTCCGGGTGATGGACCTCTTCGGGCAGCGCAGCGCCGCCCGAACGGGGCTGAACGACAGCCCGGAGAGGATGCGGGAGAAGCTGGCCGCGCTGCCTCACGTCCAGATCGTCTCGGACCGGGGTGACCGGGTCCGCTACCGGGATCTGCTGGCCGGGGCGCGCTTCGGCATCGCCCCGTTCCGGCCGGGCTGCCCGTGGTCGATGAGCGTGATCGACTGCCAGGGCATGGGCCTGCCGGTGATCTCGCCTCGCCTGGGCTGGCTCGCCGAGCACATCGACCCCGAGCTGTGCTTCACCACCACCTCCGAGGCGGTCGACCTCGCCGAGCGGCTGGCCTCCGACGACGCGTTCCACGCCCTGCACGCCAAGCGCGCCCATGCCTCCACGGCCGACTTCACCCCCGAGCTGGTAGCCGCCCGCTATCTGGAGGCGATCTCGTGAACGGGTTCGACGCCGTCTTCCTCTCGTACGACGAACCGATGGCCGACGCCCTTCACTCGCGTCTCCAGCGGACTCTCGGGGGCTCCGTGAAGCGTCTGCACGGCGTGCACGGGATGCGCCGGGCCTACCGGCTGTGCGCCGAGGCCGTCGACCGCGAGCAGTTCTTCCTCGCCGACGGCGATTTCGCCGTCGACGCCGACTTCGACCCGACCGCCGTGGAACCACTCGACGAGGGTGTTTCCATGCGCGTGTGGCGCGCGGTCAACCCCGTCAACGGCCTGACCTACGGCTACGGCGGGCTCAAGCTGATCCGGCGCAGCGCTCTGCGGGAGATGGGCGAGGCGGTGGACGTGCTCGCCGCACTGCCCGGACGTGTCGAGTTCGCCGAGCGGTCCGCCGGGGTCACACGCTTCAACCAGAGCCCCTTCCACTCCTGGAAGGCGGGCTTCCGGGAGTGCGTGATGCTCACCCGCGGCAGCGAGTACGGCATGGCCGAAGGTGACGCGCGTCGGCGGGTGGACGCCTGGAGCCGCAGCAGTGACGGTGAGTTCGCCGACTACGCGGCGGCAGGGGCACGGGAGGGCGTCGCCTTCGCTCGCGAAGCCGCCCACTCGGACCGGTTCGAACGTCTCAACGATCCGTCGTGGCTGCGGGCCAGGTTCACCACAGTTCACGGGGACGAGGCGGTTTCGGGATGACCGGGCCCCTCGTTCTGATCGAGCCGTACGCCGATCGCCTGGGCGGGCACCATCAGCGCACCCTGGTGGCGCTCGCTCGGGCCCGGCCCGGCAGCCTGGTCATGACCCTGAACGGCGTTGCCCGAGATTCCGCGACACCACTGTGGGACACTCGGGCACGGGTGGTGGTCGAACCGGTCGGCCACACGGCCGCCGGGCTGCTGGCCGCGTCACGTCTGGTGGCCGGCGCCGCCGCGATCGGCCGACGCCTCGTGCGCTCGCGCCGCTGGCCCGACCGTCTTCGTCGACTACCGCACCAGATCACCCTCGTCGCCCGATGTCTGGCTGAAGCCTCGGCCCTGCGGACCGCCCGGAGCCTTCAGCCCGACGCCGACGCGGTCGTCATCCTCACCGCGAGCGAGGCCCTCCACGGCGCGGCGGCCCTCCTCGGCCGCCAATCGCACCTGCGGTTCGTCCACGAGGCCGTCACCGCAGAGGACACATTCGTACGGCTGCTCGGTCGGCTTGCCCATCGTCACGAGCAGCACGTGATCGCGCTCTACCCGACCCAGGACGTCGCCGACCAGCTCGCCCACGCCTTCCCCGACCTGCCTGCCGTGGTCCGAGCCTTCTCGGTGGACGACAGCCTCCGGCTGACCGACGCCGAACGCGAAGGAGGCCGGACGGCTTTCGGGATTCCGCCCACCGAAGCCGCGGTGTGTCTGGTCGGCGGCTGGTGGCCGTACAAGGACATCGGCGTCGTCGACGCCGCCATGAACCGGCTGAAGGAGCCCCTGCATCTCGTGGTCGCGGGCCATCCGCTGGACGAATCGGTACTCGCCCGCTGGCGGAATCTGCCGCTGCTCAGCCTGCACACCGTTCCGGGCCCCAGCGCGGAGTGCGTGCTGCGGCTGGTCTACGGAGCCGCCGATGCCGCTCTCGTCGCCCGACATCCCGGGGTCGGGAAGGAATCCGGCTTGATCATGGACGCCGCCCGCCTCGGAGTCCCCCTGATCGTCTCCGACCACGATCCAGTCCTCACCGCCCGGCTCCACGACCAGCGCTGGGCCTTGATCTTCCCCGCAGGCGATTCGGACGGTCTCGCGCAAGCCCTGCACGCAGTCATCCGCCAGCCGCCCGAACGGCCCGGGCCTGAAGCCCCCGGCCTGCTCGGCATGTGGCCGGCCGGGAAACAGGCCGACTTCCTGGTCCGGACATTCACCGCACTCACGGCGAAGGAGTCCCGATGCTGAACGCACCGCCTGCCCTGATCGCGGTCATCGGCCCGGTCGAGTCTCCGCTCCTCACCGCCTGGGTCCGCCACTATCGACGGCTGGGCGTCGAACGATTCCTGATCGCTTTCCACTTTCCCGAGTACGTTCCCGACGCCCAGCGGCACCACCTTCATGCGGCCTGCCGCGAGCTGGGCATCGTTCCCGCCGGAACCAGCACCGGCCCCTGGCACGAGCACACCAACACCCGGCTCCGTGACGCCCTGCGGCACCAAGCCGGACATGGCTGGCACCTGCTCGCCGACGCGGACGAGTTCCAGCAGTACCCCGTCCCCCTCTCCGAGGTGATCGCCCAGGCCGAGGGCTCGGGACACCGTGTCGTGGGCGGGCTCATGCTCGACCGCGTCGCTGCCAGCGGACGCCCGACCGGATGGCCGCCCGAAGCCGGACTGGACCACGCCTATCCCCTCGGCGGGCACCTCACCCATCGCCTTCTGCACGGCGACCCCCGCAAGACCGTCCTGGCCCACCATGACATCGCCGTCTCCTCCGGCAACCACCGAGCGCCCGGCCACCGACCGGACCCGGACCGCATCTGCGCCGTTCACCACTTCAAGTGGCGGTCGGGTGTCCTGGACGACCTCCGCCGCCGGGTCCAGCACTTCTCGACGGGCACCTGGCAGGAGCAGAGCCCCGCCGTACGCGACGAGGCCGGCCGTCTCCTCTCACACGTCGGCCGACACGGCGGCGCGATCAACACAAGCGATCCACGATTCGCCTTCCGGCGGGTGAGCCTGGACCGGATGCCGGACGACTGGGCCGCCGAGGCGCGCGGCATCGTCACCGGATGGCGGCCCTACGTGCCCACCGGCCAGGATCGGGGAGAATGACCGCGCTCGCGCACCCTCTTCGCGGAAGGGATGGCCAGATGCCCCTCGCCGTTCTCCTGGTCGGCCTCACCGGCTCCGGCAAGACCACCGTCGCCCGGTTCCTCGCCGGACACGGCTTCGTCCGGCTGTCCGTGGACGAGGAGGTGCACCGGCTTCATGGCCGATACGGCGTGGACTACCCGGAGCACACCTACTTCGAGCGCGAGCGGCCCGCTGTCGAGACCATCCGGGAACGGTTCATCAAGGAACTCCAGGCCGGGAACGACGTCATCCTCGACCACGGCCTATGGCGCCGCACCGACCGGGACGCCTGGCGGCTGGCCGCTCGGGAAGCAGGCGGTCACCCCCTGGTCCTCCACCTACCCGCCGACCGCGACGAGCTGCTACGACGTCTCGCGGAACGCAATCAGCGCGAGGACGCCAACGCGCTCACCGTGACCCCCGAAGCCCTCGATGACTTCTTCGCCCGCTTCGATCCACCAGCCGGTGACGAAGAAGTCATCGCCTACACCGGAGACCAGGGCCAACTCCTGGCAGCGCTGGCCGCCGCCCGACACCGTACGGGCTGACACTCGCCTTCAACGCCCATGGCGCGGTCCACCGTGGGTGCTGCCCGGAAGGCGCACACCGCTGTGCTCGGGTGCCGCCGTCGGCCCGAGTCCCACTCCGGGGACAACGGACTTGGACGTGATGGCGCTTCGCCTGCGCGCCCCGTCCGCCGGCTTGGACGCGATACGCCACACGAGCACATGCGCCGGTGCGTCCGCAGAGTCGAGCTCTCGATCGGAGGCGACCTCGCTCAGGAGGCTTCGGACATCGTGGCCTGCCGCCTTGGCGCGGGCGAGTGCCGTGGTGAGGGCGGCCCAGGCCGGGTCGGCGAGGACGCGGTCGGCGTGGTCGGGGAGGGCCACTCGGAGATCTTGTTCGAAGCGGCTGATGGCCGCGGCGCGAGGTGCGCGGCGAGCGAGGTCCGCCAGAGCCGGGCCTGCGGCCTGCCGATATCCCGCCCGCAAGTGGTGAAGGGCTTGCTCGGCTGCGGCGGCCTGCTGTTCGTGGCCGCGTTGCCGGTGCCACGCGGAAGCGGCGCGGGCCATGCGAACGGCGGCGAAAAGGAGGGCGATGGCGAGCCCTCCAGGGTCGCGAGAGGCGTAGGCGAGTTCTCTGGCGGCCTGACGTAGCGCGATGGCGGCTTGATGGTCGGCCCGGATGGCGGATCGTCGGGCGCGATTGAACGCCTTGGCCGCCTGGTGCAGATCGGCCTGGTGGGCGCCGTCCGTGGCGAGGACCAGGGTGTGCAGAGTGTCACCGAAAGCGTCAAGGTGTGCCTGGGCTACGGCGTCGTCGCCGGACTCGACGCTCGCACGGGCGTCGCGAAGAACGGCTTCGGCACGGCGCCACGGCCCGCGCCGATCTTCGATGTCCTGAGGGTTGTCGGTGATCTTCTGGCTGGGGAGCCGCTCGCGCAGACGGGTGAGGGACAGGTCCGGCGCCAACTTGGAGCCTCCGTACCAGACTGGCTCGCCCTGGCCGGTGGTGTCGCCAGGCGCGGCCAGGCTGTAGCCGGTCACCTCCCCGGTCTCCGGGCCGATGCGCGTTCTCACCTGAACCCCGAGGGACCGCAGGACGGTGAAGTACTCGTCGACGCTCCGCACGCCGGCGGCAACGGTGTATGCCCGTTCGCGGAGCCACTCCCGTGCGGCGACTGTCCGGCCCTGACGCTGTGCCTTGGCCCGCTCGGCACCGGTCGGTGTACGGGGCGCGGTGAGGTCACCGGACTTCAGACGGCGCAGTCCGAACTCCGCTTCGATCTTGCGGCACTCCCGTTGAGCCCGCTGGCCATCCCGGTGCGACCGGTGACGGCGGCCGTCGGCCCGTACGGTCGTGGCCAGGATGTGGATGTGGTCGTCCGCGTGCCGCACCGCGATCCACCGGCACGCCTTCTCGTCACCTTCTGGGGCGATACCGGCGGCGGCCACGACGCGGCGGGCGACTTCGGCCCACTCGGCGTCGGTGAGGTAGCGGCCGCCGGGAGCGGTACGGACCGGGCAGTGCCAGACGTGCTGCGCCGGCTTGGCCCCTCCCAGCTCGCGGGTCCGCAGGTCGACATGGTGGTCGAGGCGCTGGGCGAGCTTTGCGTAGGTCGCCTCGGGATCGCGGCCGGGGTCGGGAGCGCCGGCCATGTCCCAGGCAGCCACGATGTGCGGATCTGTGTGCTCGTCGCGCCGTCCCTCGCCGAAGAGGTAGTTGATCAGACCGAGGGTGCTGGAGCCGGTGGAGACGTCAGGCACCATGCCCGGCTCCGTCCGTCACGAGCTGGTCGATGAGTCGGTAACTGCTCTCCACGGCCTTCCCGACACCGATCAGGACGCCTTCGGCATGGTCGGGCACGGATCCCCGGTGGATGGCGCCGGTGATCTGGTTGAGGTTGTTGCCGATCCGGTTCAGTGCCCGGATGTGCCCTTCCACGGCCTCCACCAGCGGGCGTACGGGATCGTCCTCCGGGCTTCCGAGGACGGGCGTCTCCCCGAGCGCGGCGGCCAGTGCCGCGTCGCCGACGAAGCTGGCGAACCGCTGTCCACGCCGTTCGGCCTCGGCATGGATGATGCGTACCGCCGTGGGCGTGAAGCGGATGTTCCTGATCTGGTCGCGTTTCTCGGTCGTGCGCTTGCGATTCATCAACGCTGGCAGCACGGGATCGTCGGGTTCGCGCCACGACGGCTGTTCGGGGTGCGGCTGGGTCTCGGCGAGCGGTTGGACACATGGGGTGATCGGGTCCGTGATGGGTCTCGGCTCGGTAACCCCTTCCCTTGTTGGCTCGGGCGCCCGCTGGCGCACGGCCTCCTCCTCCGCCACCCCTGGGACGGGGGCAAGCGCGGACGAAGCCTCGTTAGAGGCTCGTTCGCTCCAGCTTGCTGCTGTTCGTCGTCCCAGCCCGAACAGCTTCTTGCGGTGCCGGAACGGGGTGTGGTTGGTAGGCCGATCGGCCATGGTGGTGCTCCAAGGTCTCGTGGCACAAAGGTCGCGCCACGTCCGTCGCATCCGTCCCATGGCTGTTCAGAGCAGGTACGGACACAAGCACAGGTACGGAGCGATCCGTATCGGCGCGGGCATCCGTCCCCGCGCTGACCTGCGCGGGGACGGATACGACGGACTGTGACGGTCTCAGGGGGCGGTCAGCGAGAGCGCTGGGGGCCGGTACTACCACCGGGCATCCCGACCGGCAGTGTTCCGGCCGGAGGAGCCGGTGGCCTGCCCCGGGCCGGGCGTGTGGGCGCGACCTCGTGCGAGGGCTCGGGAGGCGCCGGGGCCGGTTCTGGGCAGTAGCGGGCCCAGGCGTCGACGAACTGGTTGCGGGCGTACGCCTTGGCCTGCCTGCCCTGTTCGAAGCGATGGTTCGCTGGACTGATGGCGAAGTCTCGCAGCATGTTCGCCAAGTGGTACGCGTTCAGTCCCTTGGTCCCGTACTCGGCCCATGGTGCCTCGGCGTCCTGAAGGAGGGCGGCGAGCAGATCCTGCGTGCGCAGGGCCTCCGGATCGCCGGACTGCTCGAAGGCGCGTCGTATATCCCGCAGCAGCCGTGTCTTCAGGGTCGTCTGCTCGTCCTGGACCACCTCATTGCGCGTCATCGCCAAGCAGGCCGCACGGGCGCTCGCCGGCCAGTGGCCACCGGCCAGGTCGGCGACGATGGCCAGCGGCTCCCAGGTGTCCGCCGCCCGGTCCTCGACCGGCATCTTCGGCACCAGTGCTGCGGCGGCGCTCCGCAGCGGCGTCAGCCAGGCGGCCAGCCGGGTGCGAAGGGAGTTCAACTCGGGTACCGAGTACCGGGAGCGGAACGGGGTGATGCGTTCGCCCGACTTCTGCTTCTGCATACGGATCACGATCGCCCGATCCATGATCGTGTCCGGGAGGTCTCCGATCCCGGCCAGCGCGGCCATGGCGAAGGTGGGGAACGCCGTCGGCTTGTGCTCCGGTCCGGATATCCGCCAGGCAGGCCGGTTGCGCTGGTGGCCGGCGTTTAGCAGGCCGCGCAGGTCCTCTTTCTCGCCCGCCTTGGGGCCGAAGATGGTGTCGGCCTCGTCCACGAGCAGCGTCGGAGGGCTCTTGCCGATGACGCGGAAGACCACCGCCGGAGAGGTTCACGGTCATCATCGGCTGATGCACTGTCTCGTGGAGCACGTACGTCTTGGAGGTCGCCGATCTCTTCGAGATCACCGCTGCCCAGGGTCAGCTGACCGTGGTAGCCCTGCTAGCGGGGCTTCAGTGAGGCCACCATCAGGCTCTCCAAGCGATCGACCAGATTGTCGTGGCGGCGCTTGGCCAGTTCGTTTTTCGCGGGCATCGGGCACAGCCCCCCACACCAGGAGCACACGCGGATGTGTGCTAAATGTGTGCCGCACGCCGGAGGCCCTGTCGCCCTAGTGGACGACAGGGCCTCTGACCTGCTGCTTTAGCGTGCCCCCGGCAGGATTCGAACCTGCGACACCCGCTTTAGGAGAGCGGTGCTCTATCCCCTGAGCTACGAAGGCAGGAGCTCGACGGAAACCCGGTCGGTGGATTTTCGACAGGGAAGCCGAGCCCGCTGGCCGGACGAGGCGCTGGTCCCGCAGAATCCCTGTCCTGCGAGAGCCGCACGACGGCCGACCAGGGAACAGGGTAGCGGATGACGATCCGCCAAGGGGCCCGCGTCCCGGGGGCAGGCGCGCGGGATGGTCGCTGACCAGCAGGTTTGTGGCGATGCGGGGAGCGGAAGCCCGGCCCCGGCGGGAGCGAAGGGCGGTTGCCTCCCCATGGTGATTCTTCGATCATGCGGGACGGACGGTGTGCCGTACGGCGACGTCTTCGACCGTTCGGCAGAGACGAGGGCGCTCGTCCCGATTGGATGGACGGCGGGGCCGCGGTAGGCGGCAGGGGCCGTATGAGGGAGGGTGGAGGCCATGGTGACCTCGGCGAACTCAGTGATCGACGGGTCCGTTCAGGCGGCTACGGCCCCCTTGCTGAAGCCGGACGGTCTCACGAGGGTCATGCCTGCTCTGGGCACGGAAGCGCTGTTCTTCTACCGCATGGACAACGCAGAGCACGAGCGGCGAACAACTGTCGGCGCGGCGAGACTCGATCGCATGCACGCGCTGGAGACTCTGATGGGTCTCCCCGTAGATATCCCCGTGCTGCTGTCGGAGCTGGAGCCGGGGGAGAGGCGCGCCGTACGTGGCCTGCCCACCGGCGCCGCCGACCGGGAGCGGGGGGCGGTTACCCGGCGGGCGGTACGCCCGCTTCGGGTCGATCTGGCGATCGTACGGTCCACCGGCTGGAAGCGCGGCCTCGAGGAAGCGGGCCGCTTCGCCCCGTACTGCCGACGGGCCGTGTTGTTGACCCGGCGCCCCGCCAGGGTGAGTGAGGCGCTGATGGAGGCGGACTTCTACGGCATCGGGGTCTTCCTCGCCGCGGACGGCGAGGTCGAGATGGTGCTGGAGCCACGCGCCTACAGGCCGCTGCGGCACACCGCCGCAGCCTGGTCGTTCGTCGAGGAGTTGTATCAGCGGGTCCGCTGAGCGGCTGTCGCCGTCGTGGTGCCTGCCGCCGGCGCGGGGACGGCCAGTGCCCACCGCTTCAGCTGTCCAGGGACCTTGAAGGCGTTCGGCTGGGCGATGGCCGCGTTCACCAGGGGATACCGGTCGACAGCGGCCTTGCAGCGCTCGTGCCACCAGTGCTCACGGGCTGAACCCCCGGGAAGGGCGTCGAGGGCACGCAGCCAGCCCATGAGTACCGAGACGTTGTGTGCGGCGGCCGCGGCGGGCAGGGGATTGCGGCGGCTTGTGAAGCTGTCCAGCGCGCGAGTTCCGAGGCAGGCCGCACAGGAGCAGACAGGGGCGGGCGACGCGGCGAAGCGCTTGGCCAAGGTCGTGCCGAGGAAGAAGCTCATCAGCTCCGGGTACAGGACGTGCGGTGAGGTGGGGAAGCCGCCGCCCGTCCTCGCCTTCTCCCCGGGCGGCACGACGTGCCTGAGGCCGCCGCTCATTCCGAACCCGGTGAACGCCGCCCCGGCGGCCAGCGCGCCGAACGCCGCCAGGTCGGTACGGAGCAGGGCGGCACCCGGCGTCTGCCGGATCACCGATCGGAGGTGACCGACTGCCTCGGCGTAGCGGGCGAGCGGGTCCATCTGACCGCCCAGCATGATCGCCTTCGGTCCCTCGACCAGCCGCAGAACGGCGATCAGCCGCTGAGCCGACTCCTCGTCCCGGAGCCATGCGACATCGATCGGAACGGCGAAGACCACGGACGGGTCCCCGAGGTCGGCGACGCGGCCGACCGCGGCCCTCAGCGCGTCGGAGTCCTCCGCGCGGATGTAACCCGTAGGCGTCACGGGTGCGGTGACACCGGCGGCACGCTGCTCCGCCAGGGAGACCTCCAGGGGGTCGTCGAAGGGCAGGGCGTCCGAGGCGACCTGGGGGAAGGGGGCTTCCGCGGTCGCGGCGCCCACTTCGTAGGCGGCGGGGTCGATCAGCAGCACACCGCCGTATGCCTCCTCCCGGCGCAGTCGGGCGGCCTTCCGCAGCGCGTCCTTGCCGCAGAGGACCAAACCGCTTCGGACCGGGTCCAGGTGCCCTCGCGCCTGTCCGACCCGGGCAGGGGATATGTGCAGCAGTACGCGGTCGCGCAGGGGGTCGCCTGGTACCCCCGTCGTGTGTGATGCCTTGGCGGAGTCCTGGTGCGGCAGCGGGACGGAGGAGTCGGACATGGCCTCGCCTTCACAACGGCTAAAGGGACGATGTGCGATCGCTTTCGACGTACAGGCGCTGGAAATCCTCGGGTAGCAGATAGGCGCGCGACGCGGCTTCCGCGAGTGGAAGCCCGTGCTCGTCGAGCAGTGCGCGAACGAGTTCGGAAACGAGCCCGGGACGCTCTCGGGCGATCTCGGCGGGCTCGGCCGTGCGATAGCCGAGCGCCGACATCTCGGCGGTGACGGTGCGGTGTCGCCACTCGGTGACGGCGCCCAGATCCAGTGCCCGCCGGAGCAGGGCGGTCATGGAAACCCGCCAGGTCCGCTGGAGTTCCATCAGTTTCGGCAGATCGACGCGGTCCGTGAAGTCCTTCCGGATGTCGGAGGCCGGCATCAGGAACTCGGCCGCGAAGGCGTCGGCCTGTTTCTCCTGCTCGGGACCGGAGCCGGGGTCCGTGTGCATGACCAGGTGGCCCAGTTCGTGTGCCAGGCCGAATCTGCGTCGAAGGCCGGGGGCACGGTTGCTGACCAGGAGCAAGGGTGCTCCGTGCGGACCCCACTGGCCGGCCGCGTCCAGGAGTCCCCCGCCGAGATCGCGGACGACGACGAGTCCGCCGGCCTCCTCGATCGCGCCGATCATGTCGGGTACCGGCCCCGGGGGGATGCCCCAGGAGCGACGTACCCTTCCGGCCGCGTCCTCGGCCGTGACGAGGTCGTCGAGTGCCACTCTGGTGAACCTGTGTCCGGAGGCCGGATTCCCGGCCGCGGAGGTCAGGCCGCGCAGCTGAATGTGAGTGAGGGCGAGCTGGGCGCGCACGTGACGCAGGGTCGCAACGGAGAGCGACGCGCGCTTTCTGTGGTGGATCAGACCGACTCCCGCCCCGTCGGCCTCGGGGGCGAGGCAGAGTAGTCCCCTCGGATAGCCGAGGGCCGTCGCATACATGGCCAACCGGTCGTCCGTCACGGTCAGACGACCAGCCTCGGCGCGGCTCACATATCCCTGCGACACCACCGTCGCCCCCGACGCGGAAGCCTTGGCCATGGCATCGGCGACGTCGGCCTGGGTCATCCCGCGGGACTCGCGCGCGAGTACGAGCATCCCCGGATGCGCCTGCCGTTCCGCCACTGTCACACAACCCAGCTCCTCGAATCCGACCTCGAAATGCTAACACCGAATATTCCGCGATTGATGCCTCGTCACATGACGACGTAAGGTGCGCATCGCCACTACGACCATGACGAACCGGGGCCCGCGAAGGAGCGGCTCCGGGTCGGATGATCGAAGCCACGCACCAGTCCGGGAGTTGATCGACCGCATGAGGTGATCACCCTTCGTCGTCGGCCGGATTCTGATAGTTGTTTCAGCGGGGCGCGGACGGAGGTCCGCGGCGGTGCTCATCGGCACCGCGGGGAGGAACGGATGGGCATCACCACTCGGGACGGAATCATCGCCGGTGAGCAGAAGGCGGTGGATCACGCGTACGACTGCTACGCCGCGAAACTCGCCGAGCTGAGCGGCGACTCGACAGCCGCCGCCTCGGCCAGCGGCAAGGACGGGATCACCAACCGGGCCCAGGCGGAGGCCCGGGCCGAGGCCTACGGCGGGCTCGGTGACGAGGCCCTGGTCTTCGCCCGGGTCGACGCGCCGGAGGACCCGGGCGGGCAGCCCCGGCCCTGGTACATCGGGCGCCGGGGGGTGCGGGACAGCGCCAACGATCCGGTGGTCGTGCTGTGGACCAGCCCGTTGGCCAAGAAGTGGACCGAGGCCAGGCCCGAGGAGCCGGGCGAGGTGGTGCTGCGCCGGCGACTGCGCTGTGTGCGGCAGATCGTCAAGAGCTACTTCGACGAGATCGCCCCGGTGGCACCCGTCCCCGTGCCCGGGGTCGTCTCCGAGCCCGATCCCGTACTCGTACCAGAGCCCCGGCAGGCCGCCGACGACGAAGCGGCGGAGGAAGCGGACGCGTCCCCGGACCGTCCGGTGCCTCCCACGCCCGGTGATGTCGTACGGCAGCAGCGGCGCAAGCGGCTCCAGCCGGACGACTTCCTGCTGCTGGAGCTCCAGCGGTCGCGGGGCGGCCGGATGCGGGACATCGTCGAGACGATTCGCCGCGACCAGATGGAGCTGGTCACCGGCTCCCCCTCGGACATCCTCGTCGTGCAGGGCGGTCCCGGTACCGGCAAGTCGGCCATCGGTCTCCACCGCGTGACCTGGCTCGTCGACAACGAGCACTTCAAGGCCCAGGACATCCTCGTCATCGGACCGCACCAGCGCTTCCTCGACTACGTCGGCCGCGTGCTGCCCACCCTCGGCACCCGGGACGTCAACACGGTCCAGATGGACCGGCTGTGGGAGGGCGAGATCCTCGGCACCGACTCCACGGCGGCGCGTCGGGTGAAGTCGGACGAACGCATGGCGGCCGTGCTGCGGCGCCGGGTCGAGAGCGACTTCCGCCCCGAGGCCCTCGACGGCCTCACCACCGAACCCGCCTTCGAAGGCGACGAGCCCGCGGTCGTCGTCACTCTCGGCAGTACGACCCTTCGCCTGCCGAAGTCCGAGGTCCTCGGCCTCCTCGAACAGGCCCACGGTGGCGACGGCCCCTTCCGGGAACGGCGCGACCGATTCCGGGGTGTCTTCGTCGACCGGCTCCTCCGGGAGCTGGCCGATATCGCCCCGCGCCGCGGACAGACCGGCACGATCCGCCGCGATCTGGAACGCAACCGCAGGGTCGAGCGCCTGGTCGAACGCGTCTGGCCGTCCCCCGGGCCCCGGGAGGCGCTGCGCACGCTCTACGACTCGGCCGACCTGCTGCGGCAGTGCGCCGACGGCATCCTCGACGAGGACGAGCAGCTGGCGCTGGCCCGCGCCCGCGCCGCCAGCGCCGACGCCGATCCGTGGACCCTGGACGACCGGGTCTGCCTCGAAGAGCTCCGCGTGCTGATCAGCGGCGACACACCGAGGCGGTACGGACACATCGTCGTCGACGAGGCCCAGGACCTCACCCCCATGCAGGCCCGCGCACTGCGCAGGCGCTCCGCCGCGGGCGGATCCATGACCGTCCTGGGCGACCTGGCGCAGGCCACCGGTGCCCACACCCCGGCCGGCTGGGACCTGCTCGGCGCGCTCCTCTCCGACCACGGCGACTGGAGCGTCGCCCAGCTCACCACCAGCTACCGCGTGCCCGCCGAGATCATGGAGTTCGTCGCCCCGCTCGCCCGCTCCGTCGCGCCGTCCCTGCCGTACCCCCGGGCCGTCCGTGAAGCGGGGGCGGACGCCGTACGGACCCTGGCGACGGAGCCGTGGAAGCTGCTGGACGACACCGTCGCCCAGGTGGCCCGGCTCGTCCGTACCAGCGACGGCAGTACCCCCCGCTCCGTCGCCGTCGTCGTACCCGACGACTCCGACTGGCTGGACGCCATCAGCCGCAGGATCGCCGAGGGCGAGGACATCGGCGAAGGGGACCGTGAGGCGGTGTCCGTGATGGCCGCCGCCCAGACCAAGGGCATGGAGTACGACCACGTCCTGGTCGTCGAACCCGCCACGATCGCCGACCGGGGCCCCGCGGGGCTGCGGCAGCTGTACATCGCCCTGACCCGCAGCACCCAGAGCCTGACCGTCCTGCATACGGCCCCGCTGCCCGAGGCGCTCACCGACGCCGGGGACACCGGCGAGCCGGAGGTACCCGATACCCGGCCGGAGAGCGTCCCGGCGGGAGATCTGCCGCGGATCGGCACCGATATCCGGGTCGAGGTCGTGGACCGGGCCCCGGGCGGCCGTTACAAGGTCAAGCCGCTGTCCCCGGTGATCGACCGGCCTCTCGTCCTCACCGTCCGCCACGGGTCCGTCCCGCCGAGGCGGGGCGAGCGGCTGGACTGCTGGGTGTTCGCCAACGAGACGAGCCAGTCGGTCCTCACCGCCGATCAGCGCGGCAGGTCACCCGTCTCGGAACGGATGGCGGGCCGGTATCTCGCGGCACTGGATGTGTTCGAAGGCCTGGCCGGGAGCGACGGAGCCGTCCCCGACGCCCGGGGCCGTCTCTCCGAACTCCAGGGCATGGCCAATCGCGTTCTCCGCCGGGACCAGGCCGACTGGGTCGATGTGCTCCATCTGTTCGGCGATCCGGACCGGGAACGGCTCGGAGTGCTCCGGGACCTCGCGGCCACGACCAACCGCTCCCTCAAGGAAGGCACCTTCGACGGGCCGAGCCTCACGGCCCGGCTGGCGGCCTCCGGCTGGACGGCGCCCCTCGCCGAAGCACGGCGGCGGCTCGCGGCACGGTTCACCGCCGAGCCGGACCGGAGCACGAACCGGGGCGCCGCCACCACTCCCGCACCCGCCCCGCAGGAACCCGAACCGAAGGAAGAGGCACAGATGACCATCGCGGAGACCGCGTCGTCCCCGACCACGCGGGAGGGCTTTCTGCGTGCCCTCGTGGACGCCGCCGGGGCCGACCGGACCTGTAAGAAGCACGAGGCGGTCCGGCACGCGCTGAAGTCGTCGCTCCTCTGGGCGGACCTCCAGCCCACCGACTCGGCGATCGTCGACGTCAGCTGTGTCACCGAGCACGGTCTCTTCCTCTACGAGGCCCTGGGCGCAGGCCGCTCCACCTATGCTGACCTGCGCTCGGGCGCGACCCGTCTGCTCGAGATCAATCACACCCTGCCCGCACCGGCCGACAGTCTCTGTCTCGTCCTCTGCGAACCGCCCGCCGAGGACTGGTCCGCGGCCACGATTCGCGACGTCTTCCGCGTCGATGTGATCTGGCGCGGACCGGAAGGCTGGGGCGGCGAGAACACGGACGCCGTCTTCGGCTCGGCGAAATGAGAAACTGGTCGTGAACAGACGTGAGTGCTCTTCGGAAGGCTCCGAAGAGCCCGGCTGTCACGCTCGTGCGGTGGCGAATCCCTCATACTATGAACTCATGGCATGGCGTGACCTTCAACGGTCCAAGGGCCGCCCGCTGTCACGAGTGATGAGAAGCGCCGGCGAGCATGTGGCCACCGGCGCGGCTGAGTTCGGAAAACGCGCCACGAAGTACCTGGAGAACCACCCGCGAGCCCAATCAGCGGTTTCGCGTGGACAGCGGATCGTCGCCAAGGGTGCCGACAAGGCCAGTGCCGGGACATCAGGAGCCGCCCAAGCCCTCCCCGACTGGAGCGGTGCCGCTTTCCATTCCCTACGGCAGACCGTGGGCCGGGTTTCCCGGGCGGGGCTCTCCTCGAAGCGGGTGGTGTCGCTGCACAGGAAACACGGGCACGACGTCACATCGCTCCCCGACCTGCGCCGACTCGACCTCGAACAGATCGACGCGGTCCGCGGCCGGGCGGCGAGCTGGTAGTACCCCGCAAGTGCGGCGCTCTCGGGAGCGGGCGCGGGGCTGGTGATTTCCGGCGGACAGCTCGCCACCGCTGTCTCCGCCGGGGCCGCGGCGGCGCCCTCGGGAGGTGCGATCGTCGGCGCCTGCGCCGCCGACACCGCCGTTGTCCTCGGACTTGCCTCTCGGTGCGTCGGCCATGTCTCATTGTTCTACGGCTACGACCCCGAAGAGCCCGCCGAGAAACTTTTCGTGATGTCCGTCGTAAATGCGGGGACGGCGACGTCGGCCACCGCGAAAACTGCCGGATGGCTGATATATCCCGGCTTGCCCAGGCGCTCGTCCGGGGTAAGCCATGGAACACCCTTAACGAAGCGGTCATCACCAAGCTCTCCGTACGGTTCGCGAATGTGTTCGGCTTCCGCCTGACCAAGAAGGGACTCGGCAAGGCCGTACCGGGAATCGGGATCCTCGTCGGAGGCACCCTCAACTGGACCACTGTGGAGGCGATTGTCGACGCCGCCGATGTGGCGTACCGACGGCGATTCCTTCTGGAGGAGTATCCGCAGCTCGCTGACGAAGAAGCGCCCGAACCGATTCTCGACGAGAGCCCGGACGCTCTGGACAGTACCGGCTACCGGCGAGGACGAGGAGGTCAGCCTGCTCGGCGACCTGGCCGAGACGGGCGGCCCCGACCTCCGCTGAGGCCGTCGCCCACCGGGGACTTCGGGCGGCCGTCGCGAACCGGTCCGCGGAGAAGTAGCCGAGGCCGGGGGGCCTGCCCCGCCGATCGGTGGGGGGCGCTTGACGGGGGTCCGGGGGCGACCTAGCGTCCCCGTGCGTGGGGTCCGGAGGTGTCCCGGTCTGGTGGAGGAGGCGGCCGTGAGGCGGGAGCAGTTGGTGGCGCCGGGTGGGCCGTTCGAGGTGGGGCGGGGGGACGACGGGGTGCTGCGGTATGTGAACGCGCCGCGCACCCTCGTCGAGTTCGTGGAGGCCACCTGGGCGTACCGGGACCGGGTGTTTCTGGTCGGGGACGATGCGTCCTATACGTACGGGGAGTTCTTCGCGGCGGCGACGGCGCTCGCGCGGCGGCTGGTGGACGAGTACGGGATGCGGCCGGGGGAGCGGGCCGCCGTGGTGATGCGGAACCATCCGGAGTGGCAGATCGCCTTCTGGGCCGCCCAGTTCGCGGGTCTGGTGACCGTGCCCCTCAACACCTGGTGGACGGCGGACGAGCTGGGCGCCGCCCTCGACGACTGCACTCCGAGGGTGCTGCTGGTGGACGGGGAGCGGCTGCCCCGGGTGGCCGGGTGGGCCCGGCGGGTCGGGGCGCGGGGCGTCGTCTTCCGGGGCGAGGCCGGAGCGGGGGCGGGCGCGGAGGGGTTCGAGCGGTATGAAGATCTGCCCGCGGCCGATCCGTACGGTGCCCCGCCCGTCGTGGAGATCCGGCCCGAGGACGATGCGACGATCCTCTACACCTCGGGCACCACGGGCCGTCCCCGGGGTGCCGTCGCCACCCAGCTCGCGCAGGCCGGGGCCGCCGTGCATCCCCGGTTCCACGCCGCCGTCGCCGTGCTCGCGCGCGGGGGCGTACCGGGGGCCGGGCCGGCGCCCGTCGCCCTGATGACGTACCCCTTCTTCCATGCCGCCGCCTTCACGCACGTCTACTCCGTCATGGCCGTCGGCGGCACGATCGTCCTGATGCGGGAGTGGGACGCCGAGGCCGCGCTGGAGCTGATCGACCGGTATCGCGTCACCCATTTCTCCGGGGTGCCCACGACGGCCCTGCGGCTGCTGGACGCCGCCGAGCGCGCCGGGCACGAGCTGGCGTCGCTGACCCATCTCTCGACCGGCGGCGCCGCCCCGCCGCCCGCGCTCGCGGCCCGGGTCGCCGAGCGGTACGGGGGGCGGATCGAGCCGCGTACGGGGTACGGGCTCACCGAGACCTGCGGCGGCGTACTCGCGCACTTCGGTGACGCCTATCGCGCCGATCCCGCCGCCGCGGGGATTCCCGCGCCCGCCGTCGAGGTCCGGACCGACGAGCACGGCGAGTTGTGGCTGCGCGGGCAGTCGCTGGTCCGCGGCTACTGGCGGGACCCGCAGGCCACGGCCGCCGCCTTCACCGCCGACGGCTGGTTCCGGACCGGGGACCTCGCCGTTCTCGGCGTACGCGGCGACGAGGAGGGGGGTGGGGAGAGCCGTATCGCGGTCGTCGACCGGATCAAGGACATCGTGATCCGCGGCGGCGAGAACGTGTACTGCGCGGAGGTCGAGGGCGTCCTCCTCGGGCATCCCGCGGTCGAGGACGCCGCCGTCGTCGGCGTACCCCATCCCGAGCTGGGCGAGGAGGTCGCCGCCGTCGTCCGGCTGCGGGCGGGTGCCGAGGCCGGCCCGGACGAGTTGCGGCGGTACGCGGGGGAACGGCTCGCGGCCTTCAAAGTGCCCGCGTACGTCGTCCCGGGCGACGTACCCCGGAACGCGGCCGGGAAGGTGCTGAAGCGGGAGCTGCGGGAATCGGCGGCCCTGGCCGTGGTGGGGGCGTAGGGCCGGACAGAACACCGGACAACAGAGGTGCGGCGCCGCAGGCCGGGAGCGTAGGGCCGGACAAAAGATGTGCCGGGGGCCGGGCCGGGGTCGGGGGCGTAACGCGGGACAAAAGAGGTGCCGGGCCGGGTTCGGGTCAGCCGCGGGTGACGCGGACCTTGTACGTCCCGTCCTCGTCCTCCGCGACCACCGCGATCTCCACCCCGTGCTCCTTGTCCCGGAACTTCTCACCCGGGCGGTACGGCGCGTCCGACAGTTCCGCGTGCACATTGGGGCGCTTGGTGCAGCCCCCGCTGTCCGCGCGGCTGTCGGAGACCGTGACCGGGCCCTGGCCGGTGTCCACCCCGGCCTGCACGCGGTAGACGAGGACGCCCGGGCGGCAGACCGCCTCGTCGTTGCCCTCGCGGGTACGGACCTCGACGGCGTAGCCGGTGTCGGCGGAGACCGGCACGATCGTCAGTTTGGCGCCCCCGGTGGTGGCGAGCGGCGTGAGCCGGTACTCGGCCGTGCCGGGCGCGGACGCGCAGTGGATCTGGTCCGCGTCCAGCCAGCCCAGCTTCCACTTGTGCCAGCCCAGGAGGTCGTTGTTGGCCCCCCAGTCCTCGGACATGATGTCCCAGTGGCCGACCGTGCCGCCGCCGTCGGCGGTATAGAGGTCGGGCAGGCCGAAGACATGGCCGTTCTCGTGCGGCAGGACCCGGAAGCCGGTCTCGGCGTACGAACCCGAGCCGTCGTCCTGGCGGCTGTAGACGAAGGACGTGTTCGCCAGCGGTACGCCGTCGGCGACGGGCGCCTCGGGGTTGCCGGAGAACGTCACCGACAGCACGGTGTCCAGCGCCGACGGGCCCGCGTTGGGCGTGACCAGTATGTTGACCAGGTCGTAGGAGCTGAAGTCGACCTGCGGGTCGGCCGCCTCCACGATGTCGTCGACCAGCCCGCGGTAGGCGGGCTCGTACGGTGAGCCGCGCTCTATCCCGTACTCCGTGAACGGCTTCGGCATCCGCAGCCAGCCGGTCAGCGGGGCCTGCGGGAGATAGCTGAGGCGGCCGTACGAACTGGTCCGGAACCACTCCGCGGTCTGCGGGAAGAACTCGCCGAGGCGTTCGGCCGCCGTGCCCTCGCCCACCGCGTCCGGGAAGTCGATCATCAGATTGAGGGCGCGGATCTCACCGGTCGACGGGGAGAAGCCGGGCGGGGTCGGCAGGCCCTCGGACATCTGGACGCCAAGGGTCGCCGGGAGGCGGCAGGGCCCGAGGCCCGTCGCGTCGGGGGCGGCGGCGGGTCCGGCGGAAGAGGTCCGGCCCGGCCCGGACAGCGGATCGCTGGCGGTGGTCAGGGCGGCGATCGCGAGGGCGAGGAACGCCGCGATGCCGCCGATCCGCCGGGTCCGGCCGGAGGTACGCGCTCCGCTACGGCCCGTTCCCCTGCGGCCCGCTCCGCCCCGGCGGCCACCGGGGCCGCTGCCACCGCCGCGAAGGGCCGGGAGGCCGTTGGGCGGGGTGGGGGCCAAGGGGGATTCGGGGACGGGGACGTGCTTCGGCGCCCGGGACGCCCAGCCGGTCTTCCGGCTGGATATCCGGCTTTTCTGGCCTATCCGGCGGCGCGCGGGGTGCATGCGATCAGCCTCCGGGCGGTGGGGGAGAGGCGCGCGCGGAGCAGGGCCGATCGGGTGGGGTTCCGAACGGGTTCGGAAAGGTGATGCAGATCACATTAGGTTTGGGAAACAAACGGGGAACGGCTCCCCGTTTGCATCAGTGCCGCGCGAAACGGGGACACGATCCCCGCTTCGGACGGCCGGCCCGGGAGACCGGGATCCGAACAGACATGACGGGCGGGACCCGGTGTCGAGGCGACCGGACGTCACGACAGCCGTGGGACGACGGGGGCGAAGGGAGTGGACACTGTGAGCGCAGCCGCCGAGGCCGTGGACGAGGGCACGGGCTCAGGTACGGGCACGGGCGCCGGTACGGCGCTACGGGCCGACGCCGTCTCCGGGCGGGGCCCCGGTGCCGCCGTGCGGGCCGACGGCGGCAGCGGTAGTGGTGATGCCGCTGATGCCGCCGATATCAACGCCGCGACGCGGATCTCCGGCCTCGCCGACCGCGCCCCTGGGTCGGCCGGTGCCCCTGCCGCCGTGACCGGCGGCTGCCCGGACCTTTCCGGTGCGCGCGCCCCGCGCGGCCGGACCCGGGCCGACGCCCTGCGCAACCGCGAGCGGATCGTCCGTACCGCCCGCGACATGTTCACGGCCCACGGGGCCGAGGTGTCGTTCGACGAGATCGCCCGCGGCGCCGGCGTCGGCAACGCGACGCTCTACCGGCACTTCCCCGACCGCGCGTCCCTGGTGCACGCGGTCGTCCTCTCCGTCCTCGACCGCGCCTGCGCACAGGCGGAACGGGCCTCCGCCGAGGAGGCCGACCCCTTCGACGCCGTACGCCGGTTCGTCCACAAGGCGGCCGACGAACGGACCGGGGCCCTGTGCCCCATGATCAAAGAAACCTTCGACGGCGAGCATCCGGATCTGGTGATCCGGCGCACTCGCCTGGAAGCGACCGTGGCCGCCATGGTCGAACGGGCCCAGACGGCGGGCCGGATGCGCCACGACGTCGGCGCCGGCGATCTGATGATGGCCGTCGGCCTGCTGACCCGGCCCCTGCCGGGGACGCGCTGCGACAGCAACGAGTCGTATGTGCACCGCTATCTCCAGCTCTTTCTCGACGGAGTCGAGGCGCCCGCGCGTTCCGAACTGACCGGCACATCCATCACCTTGGAGGACCTGCGCAACCACCACTGACCCCGACCGCCGCACCGGACCTCCGTACGGGACCGGCCCCAGAGCCGTACCGGCGACGCCCGAACGACCTCGGCAGGCCGACTCTCTGACCTCGTCGCGCCGACCGCCCCATCGCGCCCCATTCCGGGCGCCATGACCTCTTCGCACTCCAAGGTGGCTCCACGCATGTCGAAAACCGACCGCACCCTTCCCGATACCGCCCTGCCGGATAGCGGCGGCCCGGGCGGAATCCCCGGCGCCGACCCCGCGCGCTGGAAGGCCCTCGTCTTCATCGCCCTCGCCCAGCTGATGGTCGTCCTCGACGCCACCATCGTGAACATCGCTCTGCCCACCGCCCAGGAGGACCTGGGCATCTCCGACGGCAACCGCCAGTGGGTCATCACGGCCTACGCCCTCGCCTTCGGCGGTCTGCTCCTCTTCGGCGGCCGGATAGCCGACCTGTGGGGCCGTCAGCGGACCTTCATCGTCGGCCTCATCGGCTTCGCCGCGGCCTCCGCGCTCGGCGGCGCCGCGACGGGCGAGGCCATGATGCTCGGCGCCCGCGCCCTCCAGGGCGTCTTCGGCGCGCTGCTCGCGCCCGCCGCGCTGTCGCTGCTCGCCGTGATGTTCACCGACGCCAAGGAGCGCGCCAAGGCGTTCGGTATCTACGGTGCGATCGCCGGTGGCGGTGGCGCCGTCGGTCTGATCCTCGGCGGCTTCCTCACCGAATACCTGAACTGGCGCTGGACGTTCTACGTCAACATCCCGTTCGCGATCGTCGCCGCGGTCGGCGCCTACCTGGTGATCAAGGAGCCCGCGGGTGCCCGCAACCGCTCCTCGCTCGACATCCCGGGTGTCGTGCTCTCCACCCTCGGACTCGTCGCCCTGGTCTACGGCTTCGCCCGCGCCGAGCACTCCGGCTGGACCGACGGCCTGACCATCGGCATGTTCGTCGCGTCGGTCGTCCTGCTGGGCGCCTTCGTGGCCGTCGAGTCCAAGGTGAAGGCGCCGCTGCTGCCGCTGCGGGTGCTCACCGAGCGCAACCGGGCCGGGATCTACCTCTCCCTCGGTCTCGCCATCATCGGCATGTTCGGCCTCTTCCTCTTCCTGACCATCTACCTCCAGGTCGTGGAGGGGTACTCCCCGGTCAAGACCGGGTTCGCCTTCCTGCCGATGGTCGTCGGCATGATCGTCGGCTCGACGCAGATCGGCACCCGGCTGATGACCCGGGTCCCGGCGCGGCTGCTGATGGGCCCCGGCTTCCTGGTCGCCGCGATCGGCATGCTGATGCTGACCCAGCTGGAGATAGGCAGCTCGTACCCCGCCCTGATCCTGCCCGCGCAGCTGCTGCTCGGTCTCGGTATGGGTACGGCGTTCATGCCCGCGATGGCGCTCGCCACGCACGGGGTCGAGCCGCAGGACGCCGGTGTGGCCTCCGCGATGGTCAACACCTCCCAGCAGGTCGGCGGCGCCATCGGAACCGCCCTGCTGAACACGATCGCGGCCTCCGCCACGTCGTCGTTCATCGCCGACCGGGCGGCCGGTGCCACCAGCCGGGAGCTGCTCCAGTTCCAGGGCATGGTGCACGGCTTCACCTCGGCGATCTGGTGGGCCGTGGTCATCCTGGTCGTCGCCGCCGTGATCGCCCTGACCATGATCAACGCGGGCCGTCCGGGCGTCGGTGGCGCCGGTACGGTGGCGGGCGGCGACGGTGCCGAGGCCGAGGTCAAGGTGCCGGTGATCGCACACTGAGGCCGGTCGGCGCGCGATCGGGTCCGGGCCGGTCGGTGCCGGTGGTCCGGGCGCGGGCGTCGCCGATTCGCCCGGGCACGGAAACGCGGTGGGCCCCGCCGGAGGTGAATCCTCCGGCGGGGCCCACCGCTGTCTGCGGCCGGTCGTCGTGGCGTGGGCCGGTCCGTCGGCGAATCCGTCGGGCGACCTGTGGGGCGGGCCCGGTGGCCTGGCCGGGGCGGTGGCTGGAACCGGAGGTCGGAACCGGGGCCAGGGGCCGGGGGCCGGGGTGGTGTGACGGCCGGGGTCAGCGGAGCCAGGGGAGGTCGGCGCCCGAGTCCGCGGGCTGGAGACCGTCCGCGATGATCATCATGATCTCGCCCAGCCGCTCCACCTGCTCCGGGGTCAGCCGGTCGAACATGGCCTGGCGGACCGCCTCCACATGCCCGGGAGCGGCGCCCTCCAGGACCGCGAACCCCTCGTCCGTCAGGACCGCGTTCTGGCCGCGCTTGTCGGAGGGGCAGTCCTCGCGCCGGACCCAGCCCTTCTTCTCCAGCCGGGAGATCGCGTGCGACAGCCGGGAACGGGTGATCTTGGCGTCGATGGCCAGTCGGGTCATCCGCCTGCGGCGGTGCGGTGCCTGAGAGAGCTGGACCAGCAACCCGTAGTAGATGTGCGGCATCCCCGCGTCACGCTGCAACTGGCGGTCGAGATGGTCGTCGAAAAGCATGGTGGCATGGAGATACGCGCGCCAGACGCGCTGTTCGTCATCGGTGAGCCAGCGCGGCGCCGGGCCGCCCTCGCAGCTGCCCTCGCCGCGGGCGGGGGACGCCGTGGATGCCGTATTCATGCCTCTACTGTACGACCTGTTCTTGAAAGTTGAACTAAATGGTCTTACGGTAGTCGGGAACGTCAACTTGAACTTTCAAGTTTCCCGGATCGGAGCACGCCATGACCACCGCGACCGAGACGTCCTCGACGGGGCGTATGCCCGCGATCTACCTCTCGCACGGCGCGCCCCCGCTGGCCGACGACCCGCTGTGGCCCGGCCAGCTCGCCGCCTGGTCGGCGGGACTGCCCCGGCCCACCGCGATCCTGATCGTCTCCGCCCACTGGGAAGAGGCCCCGCTGGCGCTCGGCGCCACCACGACCCTGCCGCTGGTGTACGACTTCTGGGGCTTCCCCGAGCGCTACTACGCCGTCCGCTACGCGGCCCCGGGCGCCCCCGCCCTCGCCGACTCCGTACGGAAACTGCTCCGCCGGGCCGGAACGCCCGTACAGGACGTGCCCGACCGGGGGCTCGACCACGGCGCGTACGTACCGCTGGTGGAGATGTACCCCGAAGCGGACGTCCCGGTGCTTCAGCTCTCCCTCCCCACCCTCGACCCCACCCGGCTGATGGAGATCGGCCGCAGGCTCGCCCCGCTCCGCGACGAGGGCGTACTGATCCTCGGCAGCGGCTTCTTCACCCACAATCTGGCGGCCCTGCGGAGCGACGGCATCCCCGGCTGGTCCACCGAGTTCGACGAGTGGGGGCGGGAGGCGCTGGAATCGGCCGATGTCGACGCCCTGCTCGACTTCGAGCACGCGGCGCCCGCCGGACGCCTGGCCCATCCCCGTACCGAACACTTCGCGCCCCTCTTCGTCACCCTGGGCGCCGCTGCGGACGAACTGGACGGCGGGCGCAGTGTCATCGACGGCTTCTGGTGGGGGCTGGCCAAGCGGTCCCTCCAGTTCGGCTGAGGCAGGGGGGGGCAGGGGGCAAGGGGGGCAGCGGGCAGGGAGCGGAAGGGGGCCGGGCGCCCGGTGCCGTTACGCCGCCGTACGGTCGCCCGCCCGTCAGAGGAGCGGTTCGTTGAGGTCGATCGAGCGCCCCGCGGCGATCAGCGCCAGGGGGTCGCCGACGTCCAGCGCCGTATCCGTGAACTTGATGGTGTGGTCGTCGCCGTGCGCGGCGGCCGCCGCGAAGATCTCCTCGGGCGTCCGGGTCCCGGACCGCGTGGAGCCCGGCGCCGACCCGTGTCCCGCGCCCGGCCAGGGCTCCAGACCGGCCGGGGCGTACGCGGCCGTGACGGCGGCGGACGCCGCCCACGCGGCGTCCAGACTGGGCGCCCACAGCTCCCGGGGGAGCGCGGGCAGCGTCCTCAGGACGGCGTTCGGCGCGGTCGCCGCATGGACCAGCATCACCGGCTCGGCATGGCCGTGGGTCGCGTACCGGTGCGTCGCCGCGGCCACCAGACCGCGCAGCCGCGTCTCGGCCTCCTCCGGCGACCCGGGCGCGGCAGGGGTGTTCGGCCAGTCCGGGAGCGCCGTGAGCTGCGCCAGCCGCCGCCGGATCCCCGCCGACTGGTCCGGCACCGGCGTCACCGCGCCCAGCGCCGCCGTGGCGTCCGCCGGGGACCCGGTGAAACGCACCCCGGCGGGCAGCGGATCGTGGCGGGCCGCCCAGTAGCCCAGTCCGTGGGCCAGCTCGGCGACCCGGGGCGCGGTCTCCTCGGTGGTCAGCAGGGTCCGTACGGCATGACCCACCCGGATCGCCGGATGCGTGGCGCCGCCCGCGATCCCGGGCAGCAACAGGGGCCACCACTCGGCCAGCACCTCGCGCCACGGGCGGTCGGCCGTCTCCCGCTCGAAGTAGAGCGCCCAGTCGGTGATCCGGCGCGGATCGCCGAGCGCCTCGCGCCAGTTCCCCGCCGTGATCGGGGTCGCGGGGGCGGGCATGTCCTCCAGCCGCTCGCGGTAGCGGTCCAGCCAGCGGTGGACCGTGTCGGAGCGGCCGTGGCGCACCAGCGCCTCGACGGCCATCGGGGCGTGATTGCTCAGCCAGCCGTCGAACTCGGGGCCCAGGGTGTGGATGCGTTCCAGGGCCTCGTCGAGCCGGCCCGAGGAGTCGGGACCGGGCGGGGCGGACGCGGGCCCGGAGCCGGCCGGGGCGGGACCGGGGCCTGTGTCGGCCGGGGCTGACGCGGTACCGGCCGGGACGGGGACGGGGGCTTCGCCGTGGGATGAGGTGCTCATACCCGGACCCTAGGCGGGGTCCGTCGCGGTGCGTAACGGACCGTGGGCCCAGAGTCGTACCGCCTTCGGTCCTAGGCCTCAGCCCCCGGGTCTCGTCGCGTCCTCGTGTCCCCGCGTTCCGGGAGCGCCGGCCGCCGGGCCGGATTCGCCGAGGTGCTTCTCGTACCAGGTGATGTCCCAGTAGCGGCCGAACTTGCGTCCCACCTCGTGATACGTCCCCAGGGGGCGGAAGCCGAAGCGCGTGTGGAGCCGTACCGACGCGTCATTGGGCTGGGTGATCCCCGCGTAGGCCCGGTGGACGTCCTCGCCCTCCAGCGCTTTGAACAGGGCCTCGTACAGGGCCGTGCCGACGCCCTTGCCGCCCGCGTCGGGCGCGCAGTAGACGCTGACCTCCACCGAGGTCGAGTACGCGGCCTTGGGCCGGAGCGGGCCGCTGGTGACATAGCCGAGCAGGCCCTGATCGGGGCCCCGGGCAACCAGAAGACGGTGGGGGCCGTCTTCAGGGTGGGAACGCAACCACGTCAGACGTTCCCCGGGGGTGAAGGGCCGGGTGTCGAAAGTGATGGGCGTCTCCACGATGTAGTGGTTGTACAGCGCCGTCAGCTCTTCGAGATCGGCCTCCACACCCGGTTTGACCTGCACCTCTGTCGGTTCGCGACTCGACCGGACCATGCGACCTCCTCATGTGGCGGGACAGGGTACTGCAAGATCATAAAAAATGTCGCGCGGCACGGGAATTCTGTCCGGATTGCAATCGTTGATTCCATCGGATGCAGGGCACCCGGAAGGGTGTCGCGACCTACTCAGCAAGGGAGCTCGCATGGCCACCCGTGCCGTCGCCCGTCGCCAGTCCGAGACCAAGGGGACCACCGGCCGGGCAAGCAGCGCTCGCGCCACCGGCGGGGAAATCGCCGACCGCGACCTGGTCGGCATGTACCTCGACGAGATCGCGCGTACACCGCTGCTGGACGCCGCCCGTGAGGTGGAGCTGTCCCAGACGATCGAGGCGGGTGTCTACGCCCGGCAGATCCTCGAAAAAGAGGTCGAGAGCGACGCCGGGGGAGCGACACGCGAGGAGCTGGAGGCCCTGGCCGCCGACGGCGAGCAGGCGAAGGACGTCTTCATCCGCTCCAACCTGCGGCTCGTCGTGGCCGTCGCCCGGCGCTACCCGCGCAGCGGGCTGCCCCTGCTCGACCTGGTCCAGGAGGGGAACGCGGGCCTGGTGCGCGCGGTCGAGAAGTTCGACTACGCCAAGGGCTTCAAGTTCTCCACCTACGCCACCTGGTGGATCCGCCAGGCCATCACCCGCTCCATCGCCGACCAGTCGCGGACCATCCGCCTCCCCGTCCATCTGGTCGAGGAGCTGGGCCGCATCCGCCGGGTGCAGCGGGAGTTCAACCGGGAGAAGGGCCGCGAGCCGGAGGCCGCCGAGATCGCGGAGGAGCTGGGCTCCACCCCCGAGCGGGTCACCGACGTCCTCGACTGGGCCCGTGACCCCGTCAGTCTGAATATGTCCGTCGACGACTCCGGGGAGACCCAGTTCGGCGATCTGCTGGAGGACACCTCCGCGATATCGCCCGAGCAGTCGGTGCTGACGCTGCTGCGCAGTGAGGGTCTCGACGATCTGATCGGCCAGCTCGACCAGCGGACCGCCTCCATCATCCGGATGCGGTACGGGATCGTGGACGGCCGTGAGCGGACCCTGACCGAGGTCGGCAAGGAGCACGGACTGACCCGTGAGCGCATCCGCCAGATCGAGAAGCACGCACTGCTGGAGCTGAAGCGTATGGCGCGGGACACCGGATTCGACGCGGCGGCCTGAGCCGGGCGACGGTTGCCGGCCCGATCCGGTCGCCGGGCGACGGCTCGGCCGCCCGGCGCCCGGCCGGTGGTGGCATGCCGCCACCGGGGCAGGCGCCGGAGCGCCGTGCCGATATCGGGGCCGTAGCGGCTCCCAAAAGCGGACCCCGAGGCCTTCCCCCCGGTCTCGGGGTCCTTCCCCGTCAGGGGGTATCCGTCTCCCTCAGCCGTCGCCGGGGGCGGCCCGGGCCAGCCGGGCGCCCAGATCGCGGACGTACCCCACCAGCTCGGGCGGTCCGTGCACGGTGAACTCGCAGTCGACCAGCGCCAGCCGCAGGGCCAGCCACTCCACGGAGTCCGACGCGCGGTTCCGCAGCCGGCAGCTCTCCTCGCCGGTGGCCACCGGAGCCCCCAGATGCCCCGGCAGCCGGGCCGCCACGAACGCCGCGGGCGCCGCGAAGGACACATCGAACGCGTAGTCCCCCTGCGGCGGACCCGACATCGTCGCCCGCAGCAGCTCCGCCCCGTCACCCGTCGGCAGCTCCCGGGGCGTGAACCTGGCGCCCGTCGCGAACGCCTCCGACACCCGGTCCACCCGGAAGGTGCGCCAGTCCTCCCGGTCGAGGTCGTACGCCACGAGGTACCAGCGCCACCCCGTGGAGACCAGCCGGTACGGCTCCACCAGCCGCCGCGACTCCGTACCGTCCCCGGCGCGATAGCCGAACCGCAGCCGCTCCCGCCCGCTCGCCGCACTCGCTATCGTCGTCAGCGTCCCCGGTGCGACCGTCGCGCCGTCCCCCTTGACCAGCGGGATCGTGGCGTCCTGAAGAGTCGCGACCCGATAGCGCAGCCGCCCGGGCAGCACCTGCTCCAACTTGGCCAGAGCCCGTACGGACGCCTCCTCGACGCCCTCGATGGCATGCCCCGCCCCGGCCCGCAGGCCGACCGCGATCGCCACCGCCTCCTCGTCGTCGAGCATCAGCGGAGGCATCGCGGCCCCGGCCACCAGCCGGTAGCCGCCCACCGCGCCCCGGGTCGCCTCTACGGGATAGCCCAGATCCCGCAGGCGGTCGATATCCCGGCGGATCGTCCGGGTGCTCACGGCGAGCCGGTCGGCCAGTTCGCTGCCCGGCCACTCGCGCGGAGTCTGGAGCAGGGAGAGCAGATTCAACAGGCGTACAGGAGTGTCCGTCATGCCTCCCAGGATGAGGCCGCACTAGGACTTCTTTTGTCCTAATGGACTTCTACTGTCCTGCCCATGACCTCACAGCAAGACCGGATGAGTGGTCCGGAAGCCCCTGACAGCACTTCGGCGAAGGCGACGACGGTGACGGCGGAGGCCGAGGCCGAGGTGATAGTCGACGGGGCCGAGGCCGGTACCGGGGCCGGGGCCGGGGCCGTGGAGGACGACCGGCGCCGCTGGATCGCCCTCGCCGTGATCATGACCGCCGCCTTCATGGACCTGGTCGACGTCACCATCGTCAATATCGCCATCCCCAGCATCGAACGGACCATCGGCGCCTCCTTCGGCGCCGTCCAGTGGATCACCGCCGGATACGCCCTGGCCTTCGCGGCCGGTCTGATCACGGGCGGCAGGCTCGGCGACATCTACGGCCGCAAACGCGTCTTCCTCATCGGTATCGGCGGCTTCACCGTCGCCTCCGCCCTCTGCGGATTCGCCGCCGATCCGGAGATGCTGATCGCGGCCCGGCTGGCCCAGGGCGCCACCGCGGCCCTGATGGTTCCCCAGGTCCTGTCGATCGTCCACACCACCTTCCCGGCCCATGAACGCGGCAAGGTCTTCGGGCTCTTCGGCGCCGTCATCGGACTCGGCGCGGTCTCCGGGCCCCTGATCGGCGCCCTGCTGACCCAGTGGAACCTCTTCGGCCTCGAATGGCGGCCGATCTTCCTGATCAATCTGCCCGTCGGGATCGCCGGTCTGATCCTGGGCCGGATCTATCTCACCGAGTCCCGCGCCCCCAAGGCGCTCCGGCTCGACTCCGTCGGCGTCGTCCTCGTCACCGCCGCCATGCTGATGCTGGTCTATCCGCTGACCCGGGGTCATGAACTCGACTGGCCCGCCTGGGGCTTCGTCGTCATGGCGGGCAGTGTTCCGATGTTCGGCGCCCTGGTGGCGTACGAGCGGTACAAGGCCCGCAAGGACGGCTCCCCGCTGATCGAACTCTCCCTCTTCCGGATCAAGTCCTTCGCCGCCGGGATCTCCGTCCAGCTCGTCTTCGGCCTCGCCCTCGGGGTCTTCTTCCTGGTCTGGACGATCTATATGCAGAACGGGCTGGGCTGGAGCCCGCTGCGGGCCGGACTGACCGGCGTACCGTTCTCGATCGCGGTCTCCGTCGCCGCCGGGCTCTCGGTCCAGAAGCTCGTCCCGAGGTTCGGCCGCAAGGTCCTCCAGACCGGAGCCCTGCTGATGATCGCCGGAATCCTGATCTACATCTGGGAGGCCGACCGCTACGGCACCGCGATCACCGCCTGGCAGATGACGGCGCCGCTGGCCGTGATGGGGCTGGGTATGGGGCTGATCGTCGCCCCGCTGACGGACGCCATCCTCTCCGACGTACCGCGTGAGCACGCCGGCTCCGCGTCCGGGCTGATCAGCACCGTGCAGCAGATGGGTACGGCGCTCGGCCTCGGACTGGTCGCCGTCGTCTTCTTCGGCTCCGTCGACGAACGGCGGATCACCCCGGCGACCGCCGGAACAGCCTTCTCCGACGCCTTCCAGGGTTCCCTGTGGTGGATCGTCGCCGTACTCGCCGTGATCTTCCTGCTGATGTTCGCCCTGCCCGCCCGCCCCGCCCAGCACCTCGAAGGCGGTACGCCCGAGCCGGGTGATCCGGCCGGAGGAACGACCCCGGAGGACGGGACCCGGGCGGGGGAGGCGGCGGCCGGCAATCAGGCGGAGGAAGCGGCGGACGGCAGCGTCAAGGAAGCGGCCCTGGCGCGCTGACCTCCCCTCAACTGCGGTCCGTCCCGCCGGTACCCCTGATCCCGCCGGTACCGCTGAATGCGGCCCGCCCCGGCGCCCCGGTCCGAAGGCTCAGAGCCCGGCCCGGGGCGCCGAACGTCCTCTGCCCCGCGACTCCATCGCCTCCCGCGCGCCGCTCTCCGTCGCGTACACCTCACACATATGTCGTCCGTCGGGAGTCGCGGTGTGCTCCACTTCCCACAGGGACACCTCGGCACCGTCGAGCAGCAGAAACGCGTGCTCGTAGAGGGTGAACCCGGCGTCCCGGGCACCGACTCGGCACTGGCGGCCGAAGACCTGGGTGATGTGGTGCGCGAAGGCGCCGCGCAGCAACTCGGCCGTCTTCGGGCCGGGCCGGTCGGTGTTCTCCGCCCGGCGCAGCACCCGGCGGGCATGGTCGGCGGAGTTGTCCGGGACGTACATCCGGGGGAGCGGGGCGGGCGGCGCGGACAGCAGCCCGGCGAGGAGGTCGATGTCCGAGCCGAAATCGGTGGCCGATCCGGCGCCGAACCCCTGAAACCCCTCGTACCCGTCGAAGCCCTCGGACCTCCGGCCCCCGTCGAGTCCACCGAAGCCACCGGAGCCGCCGAAGCCCTCGGGTCCTCCGAATCCCGCAGACCCCTGCGGGCCGTGGGAGCCGCCGAGACCCGCCGGGCCGAGCGCGCCCCGATCCGCGGGGTCGGAGCCCTCGGAAACCCCGGAATCCTCGTACGTGTCCTCGGCGTCTCGTCCCGTACCGCCGGTACGGCCACCTTCGGTACGGGCACCGCGGGTACGGGCACCGCCGTCACCGGGTTCGTCGTCCCAGGACGGGTCCGGGAGCAGGCCGTCCGGTCCGCCGCCGGAGCGCCGGGAGCCTTCGATGCCCGGGGCATCGTCGGCCGAACGCCCGCCGCGACGGTCGTCGGAACCCGGACCGGACCCCGCGCCCGGCCCGGTGTCGGCGAAGCCGGGGAACCCCGCGGGCAGCCGGGACGCCGCCAGCCTGACCTCGGACTCGTCCGCGTACACCTCGTGCTGCTCGGCACCGCCGGGACCCGAGTTGTGCACCAGCTCCCAGAGCACCACGGACGAGCCGTCAGCCAGCAGATACGCATGGCGGTACGTGGCGCGGTCGAGCCGCGCGCTGTGGTGCGAGGAGTGGAGCGAACTCGCGTGAGCCAGCGCCGAGCCCAATCTGTCGACCGTGGTGTCGGGCAGATCGAAGGAGTTGAGCGCCCGACCCAGGAGTCGCTCCAGATGCGTCTCGGTTGTCTCGTACGGATCGTTCAAAGTGGGTCTCCTGGCCGTCGCCACAAGTAACACGTTGATTGCTAAAAGTAGCCCCTGGTTCCGACGTCGGGTCCGGCGTTACCGAAAACGTAGGAACTCTTTGTAGAGTTCCCGCCGTCTGTCAACAGGGCATATCTGTCATGTCAGTTGATGTCCCCCCGGTCGGGGGGCGGTGGACGCCGGCGGTGTCCCCGGCGGACACCGGGAACACCCTTCCAGCTCAGTGATACAGCTCCCGGTACGACGGGAAAACCCCGCCCGCGCCCGCGACCGGCTCCGCAGCCAGCACGGCGTTCACAATGGCCCGCGACACCACATCCGCCCCGGCCGCCAGGACGGCGTTGAGCGCCAGCGGATCCGACGGGGGCAGCGGTACCGTCCCCGTGGCGAGCGCGAAGACCGTATCGCCGTCATGGAGCAGATGCACCGGCCGTACGGCGCGCGCGATCCCGTCATGCGCCGTACCCGCCAGCTTCTGCGCCTGGGCCCGGACCAGATCCGCGTCCGTCGCCACCACCGCGAGCGTCGTGTTCAACGGCGGCGGACCGCTCGCGGCCCGTGCCTCCGCGAGTCTGCGCAGCGCCGCCGCATGTACCGCGGGATCGGGAAACCGGATCCAGTCCGAGCCCGAGCCGGTATCGGTGCCGGTGCCGTGCACGTACTGCCCGTACAACACGCCCGTCCGTGGATCGACCACCTCACCCGCCGCGTTCGCGACCACCAGCGCCGCCACCGTCACATCAGCACCATCCGCCCCGGCACCCGGCAGAACCGTACTCGCCGTCCCCACACCCCCCTTGAGCGCACCCGTCACCGCCCCCACACCCGCCCCCACATTCCCCACCGCCACCGGCCCGCCGGCAACCGAAGCCGCCGCGTCCTCCACCGCCGCCCGGCCCGTCGCCGCGTCCGGCCGCGCCCCCCACTCCCCACCACGCCCCAGATCGAACACACACGCCGCCGGAACCACCGGCACCACCCGCCCCGGCAGCACCGGAACTCCCCGCCCCTGCTCCTCCAGCCACGCCATCACCCCACCCGCGGCGTCGAGCCCGAACGCGCTCCCGCCCGTCAGCACCACCGCGTCCACCCGCTGCACCAGATTCCGCGGATCGAGCGCGTCCGTCTCCCGCGTACCCGGACCGCCCCCGCGCACATCCACTGCCGCCACCGCACCCCCCTCGGGCGCCAGCACCACCGTCGTCCCGCTCAACGCCCCCGCACCCGGCAGCCGCGCATGCCCCACCCGCAGCCCCGCCACATCCGTCAGCGCGTCGTTCCGGCCCGCCGTCACCACCCCGTCACCAGCCCGTACGCGCCCGGCGGGACCGCACCCGCCCCCCACTCCCCGTACCGGTCGCCCTCGCACCGTTCCATCGCGTCACTCATGCGTCCTGGGTACCACGGGTACCGCCGTGCACCGACTGCCACGCCCTGGCGGAACTCCCGCTCCGCCAAGACCACACCCCGAAGAAGACGAAGGCGCAACCGAGCCGATCGGACTCTGCTCCGGCTCGCCCTCGGCGAGGGTGTGGACCAACCGGGCCCCGGCCCGGGCGACAGCGAAGCAGAGGCCGAAGAAGAGCTCCAGGAGGGTCCCCGTACCGGCGCCACGGGCCGACTGGGCTAAGCCATCACCCCACCGCCTGACGAGCCCACCGCACAAAAGGCGCATTCCGCCCACCCTGCCTACGGTGGGCCGCGTGACCGCCCCGCCCCCACCGCCCGACGAACCCGACCTCCCGGGGGGCCCTCCCCCCTCCCCCTCCCCGCCCACCCCCGCCTCCCCGTCCCCTCCCGGGGACCGGCCACCGGGCGCGAGGCCACCGGCGGTCCCGTCTCCGCCGCCTGTGGAAGCACCGGCGGACGGCCCGCCATCGGCCCCCGGAGCCGGAGCCGCGGACGTCCCCGGTCAGAGGCCCGGCGGTACCGGGCATGTCGTCGGGCGGGCCGTGGCCGCCGGGGCCGTCGTCTCCGGGCTGCTCGTACTGGCGATCGTGCTGGGCAGCCGGATGCTGCGCGACTTCGACTCGGCCCTCCTGCCCTACGCCGTCGCCACCGTCTTCCTCGCCTTCGGCGTGGCCTACCGCTACACCGTCTGGATCTCCTCCCCGGGTGCCCGCCGACTCTTCCGCCAGGGTCGGCGGAGCTTCTTCTCGGCCGCCAACTTCCGCCGGGCGCCGACCGCCCTGCCCCGGATGATCGCCACCTATCTCGGTTTCCAGAAGTTCCTCGGCGCCCGTTCCCGGTCCCGCTGGATCGCCCACCAGCTGATCTTCTGGGGCTGCGTCCTGGCCGCTCTGATCACCTTCCCGCTCACCTGGGGCTGGTTCACCTTCACCTCCGCCACCGGTTCCGGACCCGGCTACGAGATGCGGATCTGGGGCTTCAAGGTCCTCGGCTTCGATGCCCTGAACGCCATCGGCTGGATCATGTTCCACGGCCTCGACCTGGCCGCGGTCCTGGTCATCGGGGGCGCCTCCTATTTCCTGTGGCGCAGATCCCGCGAGCGGGGCGCCGTCGCGGGCCAGCGGTTCGGCTACGACCTCGTACCGCTGATCGCCCTTCTGGTGATCGCCGTGACGGGTCTCCTCCTCACCTTCTCGTCGCTCTTCCTCGACGGCGGCGGATACGAGTTCCTGGCCGTGCTGCATATGGCCGTGGTGGTGCTGACGCTGGTGTACATCCCGTTCGGGAAGTTCTTCCATATCGTGCAGCGGCCCGCCGCCGTGGGAATGCAGCTGGTCAAGTACACGGCCCGGCAGGACGCCGATGTCCTGGCCTGCCGCCGCTGCGGGGAGCCCGTCGACACCGCGCCCACCCTGGAGACCGTCCGGGGCAGCCTGCGGGACCTGGAACTCGACTTCGGGGAGTGGCCCGAGTACTGCCCCCGCTGCAAACGGGTCCTGCGGGGCAGCGCGTATCTCACCGACGTCAAGAAGGGTTTCCAGTGACGGCCGCCCCGCATCCGCCCGCACCCGGCGGCATCCCGCTCGACCCGTCCGTCGCCCCGCCCGGCACCACCGCCTTCCGCAGCGCCGGAGGCGTATCCGCCGGGAACTGGCGGATCGGCCGGGCGGGCGAGACCCTCGTCCCCACCCACTGCTGCTTCTGCGGGGTGCAGTGCGGCATGTATCTGCGGGTCGACCGCACGGGCCGGGTCTTCGGCGTCGAACCCCGCAACCACGACATCAACCGGATGCGGCTCTGCCCCAAAGGCATCAACGCCTACCAGCAGGTCAACCACCCCGACCGGCTCACCGCCCCACTGGTCCGCGCCTCCCGCGACGAACCCTTCCGGGAAGTCTCCTGGGACGAGGCCCTGTCGGTCACCGCGGCCGGGATCCGCCGGGTCCAGAGCCGGTACGGCGCCGACGCCTTCGGCATGCTCGGCGGGGCGAGCCTCTTCACCGAGAAGACCTATCTGGTCGGCAAGTTCGCCCGCGTCGCGCTGAAGACCCGGCACGTCGACTACAACGGCAGACTGTGCATGGTGTCCGCCGCGGGCGCCAACAAGCTCGCCTTCGGCATCGACCGGGCGGGCAACCCGTTCTCCGACATCCTCCGGACCGACTGCCTGCTGATCGCCGGATCCAACGTCGGCGAGTGCTTCCCCGTGCTCACCCAGTACGTCTGGGGGGCCCGGGACCGGGGTGCCCGGCTGATCGTGGTGGACCCCCGGGAGACGCCGGTCGCCCGGACCGCCGATATCCATGTCGCCCTGCGGCCCGGCACCGACGCGGCCTTCTTCAACGCCGTCCTCCACGTCGTCGTCGCCGAGGGCCTGACCGACGAGGACTTCCTCGCCGCCCGCACCAGCGGCTGGGACGAGGTCCGGCAGACGGTGGCCGCCCATCCGCCCGAGCGCGCGGCGGAGATCTGCGGCGTACCGGCCGCCCAGATCGTCGAGGTGGCCCGGGCCTTCGGCACCGCGGACCGGGCCATGGCCTGGCACGCCCGGGGCATCGAACACCACACCCAGGGCGTCGACAACTGTCTCGCCGTCATCAACCTCTGCGCCGCCACCGGCAATATCGGCAGACCCGGCGCCGGATACGGCACCCTCACCGGCCAGGGCAACGGCCAGGGCGGCCGGGAACACGGCCAGAAGTCCGATCTGCTGCCCGGCGGCCGCTCCATCAACGACCCGGAACACCGGCGGCAGATCTGTGAGATCTGGGGCATCGACGAGGCCGAACTGCCGCCCGCGGGCACCTCCATGATGGAAATGGTCCACCAGATGCGGCGCGGGGAGATCCGCGGCCTGCTCGGCGTCTGCAACAACCCCTTCGTGTCCCTGCCGGACCTGCGGACCGTCACCGCCGGATACGACACCCTCGACTTCCACGTCCAGTGCGACTTCTTCCTCTCCGAGACCGCCGCCAACGCCCATGTCGTCCTCCCCGTCACCACCTGGGCCGAGGACGAGGGAGTGATGGCCAACGCGGAGGCCAGGGTCGTCAAGCACAACAAGGCGCAGGAACCCCCACCGGGCGTACGGACCGACACCTGGGTGCTCTGCCGGCTCGCGGAACTCCTCGGCGCGGGCGACAAGTTCTCCTACACCGGGTCCCGCGACGTCTTCGAGGAGCTCCGGATCGCCTCCGCCGGGACCGTCAACGACTACTACGGCATCACCTACGAACGCCTGGAGGAGACCGGCGGCATCGCCTGGCCCTGCCCGGCCACGGACCACCCCGGCACGCCCCGGCTCTTCGAGGACGGCCGGAGCTACCACCCCGACGGGCTGATCCACCTCCAGACCGTCGAATGGCGCCCGCCCGCCGACCCGTACAGCGACGACTACCCCCTCTCCCTCACCACCGGCCGGACCGTCGCGCACTTCCTCTCCGGCAACCAGACCCGCAGGCTCGGCGCCCTGGTCGAACAGACCCCCCGGCCCTGGGCCGAGATCCACCCCGCCCACGGCTTCCGCAACGGCGATCCGGTACGCGTCGTCACCCGCCGCGGCAGTACGGTCCTGCCCGCACTCGTCACCGAGGCCATCCGCCCCGACACCGTCTTCGTGCCCTACCACTGGCCGATCCCCACGGCCGCCAACACCCTCACCATCGACGCCCTCGACCCCCGCTCCAAAATCCCGGAGTACAAGGTCTGCGCCTGCCGGATCGAACGGGCCGAGCACGTCGAACCGGTACCCGCGCCGCCCACCGCACCCGGCCACGAGCCCTACCCCCGCGAGGCCGGGGCCGCCCGCACCGATCCCCTGCCGCCCACCGCCCCGCAGGGCCGGGGCACCGCGGAGAGGAACTGACCCGCCATGATGGGCAGAACGATCTTCATCGATCCCGGGCGCTGCATCGGCTGCCAGGCCTGTGTCTCCGCCTGCCGGGAATGCGACTCGCACCGCGGCCGGTCCATGATCCATCTCGACTACCCCGACGAGGGCCATTCCGTCGCCTCCCTTCCCACGGTCTGTATGCACTGCGAAGACCCCGTCGCGCCCTGCGCCGAGGTCTGCCCGGCCGACGCGATCCTCGTCACCGCCGACGGGGTGGTGCAGCAGGCCGACACCTCCCGCTGCATCGGCTGCGCCCACTGCGTCAACGCCTGCCCCTTCGGCGTACCGAAGATCGATCTGGCCGCCAAACTCCAGATGAAGTGCGACCTCTGCTACGACCGCACCTCGTCCGGTCTCGCCCCCATGTGCGCCACGGTCTGCCCCACCGGTGCCCTCTTCTACGGCACCCTCGACGAACTGCGGGCCGAACGCCCCGGGGTGCGGGTCGCCGACTCGTTCACCTTCGGCGCGACGACGGTACGGACCGGGGTCGCGATGGCCGTCCCCGCCGACCGGGCCCGGTGGCCCCTCCCCGGCGGGCTGCCGGTGGTGGAGGTCAACGGGGTCGACACCCGGAAGGCGGGGCCCCGATGAGCCTGACCGCGCCCCCGCCCTCCGGACCCGGCGCCGGGGGAGACCCGCCCGCCCGCGGCGGCCCGCCCGGCGACGGCGAGCGTCCCGGCCCCGGCTCCCGAGGCCCCGGCCCCGGCGATCCCGGGTCCCACGGCCCGGGCGGTGCCCGGGAGGCGCTGCGCGACCGGATCGCGGCCGACGCGCTCACCACCCGGCGCGACTATCTGCGGATCGTCACCACCGTCTCCGGCGGTCTCGCCCTCGGCGGGATCGGGGTCGCCGCGGGCATCCTGCACCGGCACAACGACGTCGAGGGAACTCCAGACCCCCGGAAGATCGCCGACAGCCTGGCCCCCGGCGAGGCCCTGGCCTTCACCTACCCCGGGAAGGGCGACCGGGCCGTCGCCGTCCGGCTCGCCGACGGCACCCTCGTGGGCTACTCCGCCGTCTGCACCCATCTCGCCTGCGCCGTGCTCTACCGGGCCGACCGGGGCCAGGAGGGCGAACTGCTCTGCCCCTGCCACGAGGGCGTCTTCGACGTCCGCACGGGCGAGGTCACCGCCGGTCCGCCGCCCCGGCCGCTGCCCCGGGTGATCGTCACCGAGGACCTCGACGGCAGTATCTGGGCCCTGGCGACCACCCGCTCCGGGGAGAGCGACAAGGACGCCTGGTGCCGCCAGTTCGCCGAGGTCTCCCCCGACCAGGCCGTGGAACTCGGCTGCCCCGGCGCCGAACTGCCGAAGGACGACGTATGACGCCCCCCGACCGGCCCCCCGACCAGCCGCCCGGACCGTCCCCCGAGCGGCCGTACGGCTCCGGGCCCGGCACCGGCCCCGGCGAATCGGGGTCCGGCCCGGGGGAGCCGGGCCGGACCGCCGGGGACGGGTCCGGCCCGGGATCCGGTGCCGCGGGACCGTCGGACGGCTATCACCCCGGGAGCGCCGAGCCCCGGCTCAACCGGGCCGTCCGCGAGCGGTATCCCCAGATCCGGCCCACCAGCGGCTGGACCGATCCCCGGATCCGGCACACCGGCCCCGGCCCCGGCGCCGGTGGGGAGCAGGATCCGGCCGGCTCGGCCGGGCTGACCGCCCGGCTCGTACTCGTCCTGGGCGCCGTCGCCGGTCAGCTGTGGGGCCTCACCGTGGTCGTCGACGCCTGGATGTCGGGCCGTACCGAGACCGCGTGGTGGGGTGCGGGATTCCTGTGTCTGTCGTTCGTCGTGGTCCTCGGACTGTGGGCCCTCGGCCCGAAGGACCGCTGAGCGTCCACGGCACGCGGCGCGTCCAAGGGGTCCGGGGTGTTCCGGCGACCGGGGGAGCGCCGGGACCGCCCGTCTCATCACGCCCTTCGGCGCGCCCGGCGCCCGGGTGCCGGGGCCGGGGAGAGCCGCCTCCATCAGCGGGGAAGCCGCCGGGGCGGCGGGCCGTGTCCGGGTAGTGGGGCCCGCCGGATCCGTACGGGCCGGGAATCCCGCCGGGGCGCCGCGCCGCGCGCCGTACCCTGGAGACATGAGCACCGCCCCCGCCCCCGGACCGCGCGACGCGAAGAACACCCGGCGGCAGAACCCGAAGCCGGTCCTGGACTTCGACGATCCGCTGGACCAGCAGTCCGCGGACGATACGGACCGAGGGTGGGGCGAGCGGCCCGCGGCCGCCGCCTCGGCCGACGATCTCGCCCGCTTCCTCGACGAGAAGCCGCCCCACCACCTGTGACCCGCGGCCCGGGCCGCCCGGGTCAGCCCAGCGGCCGTCCCGGCGAGGCGCCGGTGCCGGTGCCGTCGCCCCGCGACTGCGCCACCAGCGCGTCGCGGATCTCCTTGAGGACCTCCAGCTCCGTCAGCTCGACGACCTCCTTCGTGCCTTCCTTCGCCGCGTCCCTGGCCGCCTTGCGGGCCAGGTACTTGGCCATCGGCAGCACCAGCAGGAAGTAGACGACCGCCGCCGTGATCAGGAAGGTGAGGGTCGCGCCGAGCACCGAACCCCACATGATCTTGATGCCCTGCACCTCCCCGTTCACCACCTTGCAGGTGCCCTTGAGGCAGGAGCTGTAGGAGTCGAGGTCCTTGGTGCCGAAGGCGCCGACCAGGGGGTTGATGATGCCCTTGACGAAGGAGTTCACCACACTGGTGAACGCCGCGCCGATGACGACCGCTACCGCCAGGTCGATCACATTGCCGCGCATCAGGAAGGCCTTGAAGCCCTCCAGGACGCTGACTTTCTTCTCGGTCACCACTGAGCCTTTCGTTGCGGAGGAGGAATACGGAGCCAGTCGCTCCGCAACCTACGGCACGCAGTGGTCGGGCTGTCCAATTCCGGGTGGCCGGGAGGTGCAACGGCGGTACGCCTGTACGAGTGACGGAAACGCGCCGCCCGGTGGACGACCGCGCGGGCGCCCGGAGCGCGGACTCCCGGGCGCGCTTGCCGCCCCCGGCCCGTACCGCCCGGGTCAGCACACCGTCACCGCCAGCCGGGAGGTCGCCGCGGCACCGGCCAGGGCCGTGGCCGTCGACCGGGGCACCGAGAGCACCACCAGCGCCCCGCCCTCCGGCCCGTCTCCGAACGTCTCCTGAATCCGGGGAACCGCGGCCACCCGGACCCCCGACGCCACCACCCGCGCCTGCCCGGCCCCGCCGGAGGCCGCCGCGCCCTCCGGCCCGGGCCCGTCGCCGAAGCCGCCCGGCCCGCCCGGTACGGACGGTGTGGCGATCACATCGACCCGGTCCCCCGGGCGCAGCAGCCCGACGGTCGCCGCGTCCGCGATCCGTACCGGCGCGGTGACCAGCCGGGGAGGTGGAGCGGCCGCCGCCGGCGGACGGGGAGCGCCCCGGGCGCCGCTGTCCGGCGCGGAGGAGCCGCCCGTCCCCAGCGCGTCGCGTGCCCCGGTGGCGGCCATGGTCGCGGCCACCACCGCGAGCCCGGCCGCGACCGCTCCGCGCCGCCCGCGCAGCGCCCGCCGCAGCCGGTGAGTTCCGCCCCGGACCCGGACCGGCGGGAAGTCCGGCACGCTCCGCCGCCCGGGAACGGACGGCCCCGGCGGGCAGAAGGGCGATGAAGCGGAAGAAAGGGCAGAGGAAGCGGCGGAGGTGGACGCAGAGGCGGACGGAGAGGAGAGAAAGGAAGGGAATGGCGAAGGGAAAGGAGGAAGGTCGGACATGGTCGTACACCGCCTGTCGGTCGGGCTGATCCCGGCCGTGGTCGACCGGGTGCCCTCACCGTCCCCGCTCCCCGGCGATCCCGCCGACGGCTGTGGACGGAGCGACCGGCTGTGGAAAACGCTGTCACCCACAGGTGTCACTCCGCCCCCGGCAACCCCTCCCGCCCTGCCCCGGACCGGCCCCGGACCGAACTCAGACGCGGACCCGGAATTCTTCCGAGCCTCGGAACGCGCAGGAGAACAGCCGCGGTACCGGGGAGTCCGAAACCTCAGGGCAGGTCGATCCCCAGATCCCAGCCCTCGTGCGCGTCCACGCAGAGACAGTCCCGTTCCGCGAGCGCCGGAAGCCCGGCGACGGCGTCGAACAGCACCTCCCGCAGCCGCCCCACGTTCTCGCCGAAGACCCGCATCACCTCGGTGTGGGAGACGCCCTCACCGGTCTCGGCGCCCGCGTCCAGGTCGGTGACGAGCGCCAGCGCCGTGTAGCAGAGCGCCAGTTCACGGGCGAGTACCGCCTCCGGGTGCCCGGTCATCCCCACGACCGCCCACCCCTCGGCGGCGAACCACCGCGACTCCGCCCGGGTGGAGAACCTCGGCCCCTCCACGACCACCAGCGTGCCGCCGTCCACCGGCTCCCACTCGCGCCCGCGTGCCGCCTTGATCGCCACCGCGCGCCCGGCCGGGCAGTACGGGTCCGCGAAGGTGGTGTGGACGACGTTCGGAACCGCCCCGTCCGCCCGGGGCACGCCGTCGAAGTACGTCTCCGCGCGCGACTTCGTCCGGTCCACCAGCTGATCCGGGACGACCAGGGTCCCCGGGCCGTACTCCGTACGCAGCCCGCCCACCGCGCACGGCGACAGAACCTGCCGTACGCCGACGGAGCGCAGCGCCCACAGATTGGCGCGGTAGTTGATGCGGTTCGGCGGGACGCGGTGGTCCCGGCCGTGCCGGGGGAGGAAGGCGACTCTCCGGCCGCCGATCTCGCCGAGGAAGAGGGAGTCGCTGGGGCTGCCGTAGGGCGTGTCCACGGCGACCTCGGTGACGTCCTCCAGGAAGGAGTAGAGCCCCGAGCCGCCGATGACGCCGATCTCTGCGTTCACGTTCACCATACCGATCACACTATCGACGCGGCGTACGCCGGGAACCCCGCCCTCACCCCGTACTCCGGCCCCCGGGACCCCTCAACGGCCCCGGGCCGCAGGGGCCTTGGGGCGCGGGTACGGCGAAGACCCCGCCGTGTCCCACGGACGGGGTCTTCGGTTCGGCGCGAACTCAGGCGGCCGACGTGCTCGTCGAGGAAGCCGACGAGGACGACGACGCGGCCGAGGAGGCCGACGACGGGCTGGAAGAGGAGGAAGAGGCGGCCTTGTCCGAGCCGGAGCCGGAGCCGGAGCCGGAACCCGATCCGGAGCCCGCGCCCTTCGACGAGGCGGCGGGGGAGGAACTGGACGACGCGCCCCGGCTGTCGTTCCGGTAGAAACCGGAACCCTTGAAGACGATGCCGACCGCGGAGAACACCTTCTTCAGGCGTCCGTCGCACTGCGGGCACACGGTCAGGGCGTCGTCGGTGAACTTCTGCACCGCCTCGAGGCCCTCGCCGCATTCGGTGCACTGGTACTGGTAGGTCGGCACTTGTCTTCCTCCTGGCACTCTCACTCAATGAGTGCTAACGACGGTCTATAGTGACCTATTCCGTGGCGTCAGTCCACCGGCACCGGCGACCGGTGATCCTTCCCACTCGTCCCGCGGGCCGCGATCAGGCCCCCCGGATGCCCGCCGCCCGCCGGGGCCAGCCGACCGCGCAGGGTGAGCAAAGTGGCCAGGGCCAGCACCGTTCCGCCCAGCGGGACCAGGAATCCGGCGCTCGCCCCCTGGGTGTCGGCGAGCCGGCCCGCGACCGTCACCGCCGCGGCCTGGCCGAGCGCCACGGCCCCGGTGAGCCAGGTGAACGCCTCGGTCCTGGCCGAGGCCGGAACCAGACCGTCCACCAAGGTGTAGCCGCTGATCAGGGCCGGTGCGATAAACAGGCCGACCAGCAGTCCCAGGGCGCCGAGCAGAATCACCGAGTGAAGCGACCACAGCAGGGAGACGCTGAGCGCCAGACCCAGGTAGCCCAGAATCATCCGCCGCAGCGGGCCGTTCTTCGCGGCGACGACCCCGCAGGCGACGCCCGCGAGCATATTGCCCGCGGCGAAGATCCCGTACAGGACGCCGTTGACGCCGGGGTTGCCGATCTCCTCGGTGAAGGCGGTCAGGGAGACCTGCATCCCGCCGAAGACGGAGCCGATCCCGAGGAAGGCCACGATCAGTACGCGCACTCCGGGGACGGAGAGCGCGGAGGTACGGGCTCCGCCGGGCGTCCCGGCCGCGCCCCGGCCCGTGACCGGCGGCTGCGTACGGTGCTGGGCGGCGAAGAGCAGCCCGCCGACCAGGGTCAGCGCCGCCTCGGCGACCAGACCGGCGGCCGGATGGACCTGGGTACAGAGGGCCGTCGCCAGAACCGGGCCGACGACGAACGTGAACTCGTCCGTCACCGACTCGAACGCCGCGGCGGTCGGCATCAGCGGCGAACCGTCGAGCCGGGCCGCCCAGCGGGCCCGCACCATGGGCCCGATCTGCGGTACGGAGGCGCCCGTCGGGACGGCGGCCGCGAGCAGCGCCCACATCGGGGCGTCGGCCAGGGCCAGGGCGATCAGCGCCGAGACGGACGCGGTGTGGACGACCGCCCCGGGCAGCAGGACGGCCCGCTGCCCGAAGCGGTCGGCCAGCCGGCCGCTCTGCGGCGCGCACAGCGCCATGGAGACCCCGGCCGTGGCGGCGACCGCGCCGGCGCTGCCGTAGGAGCCGGTGGTGTCCTGGAGGAGCAGGATGATGCCGATGGTCAGCATCGCGAAGGGCTGCCGGGCGACGAACCCGGGGAGCAGAAACGTCCACGCACCGGGGGTGCGCAGCAACTGTCCGTAGCCCGGGCGTACAGCGGGAGCCGGGTCCGTACCTTCGGTACGTACGGTGCCGGGGCGGCCGTCGCCGGTGTCGGTGACCGCGGAGTCCACGGTCCGTGCCTTTCTGCCGCCTGGTAGCCGCCCCTGGCCAGGTGGGGCGACCGAGAGCTGTCCACGCGCGCGGGACTGCGGTAGATACCGGGGCCCGGTCCGCAGCGGGACGTTACGAGGCTCCTGGCCGCCATACGGTCGCGCCAGCTCTGCGTCAGGCAGAGGTGGTCGATCAGAGGGTCAAGACGTGTCCTCATGGTAGATGGCCCCCGGCGGCCGACAGATCGACCAGCAGCGGGTCGCGGCGCTGGTCGAAGGGCCGGTCCACGATGCCGACCGGGGCCGTGAGCCGTCCGC
>NZ_JBEYIS010000017.1:0-135999 GCF_040635975.1 Streptomyces sp. NPDC006798 | reverse complement strand
ACCGCCGTCGGTACCGGTATCAGTGCCGACGGCCGTAGCAGTAGCGGTGGCGGTGGGGGTGTTGAGGCTGTAGAGCGGGGCCGGTCCTTCTGCCGGTCGGTCGGCCCGGATTCCACCGCCGGGCCGGCCGGTTCAGCCCTTGACGACGGCGACGTCCCCGATCCCCAGCGCCCTGACGGTGCCCTCGATCTCCGCGGCGTCACCGACCAGTACGGTCACCAGCCGGTCCACCGGGAACGCGCTGACGACCGCCGCGGTCGCCTCCACCGTCCCGGTCTGCGCCAGCCGGGCGTACAACTGCCCCTGGAAGTCGTCCGGGAGGTGCTGCTCCACCTGGTCGGCGAGCGTGCCCGCGACCGAGGCCGCGGTCTCGTACCGCAGCGGGGCGACCCCCACCAGGTTCTGCACGGCGACATCGCGCTCGCCGTCCGTCAGCCCCTCGGCCGCCAGGGTCCGCAGCACCGTCCACAGATCGGCCAGCGCCGGGCCGGTGTTGGGCGTGTCGACGGAGCCGCTGATGCCCAGCAGGGACGCGCCCGAGCCGTCGGGGGCGGAGCACAGCACCTGGGCGAAGGCCCGGACGCCGTACGTGTACCCCTTCTCCTCGCGCAGCACCCGGTCGAGCCGGGAGGTGAGGGTGCCGCCGAGGCAGTACGTGCCGAGCACCTGCGCCGGCCACACCCGGTCGTGCCGGTCCGCCCCGATCCGCCCGATCAGCAGCTGGGTCTGGACGGCGCCCGGCCGGTCCACGATCACGACCCGGCCGGTGTCGTCGGCGGAGATCTCCTCCCGGGCCCGGGGCTCGCCCTTGTCGCCCTGCCAGGCGCCGAGGGTGTCGGCGAGGACGGTGTCCAGATCGATCCCGGTCAGATCGCCGACCACGACCGCCGTGGCGGTGGCGGGCCGGACATGGGCCTCGTAGAAGGCCCGGACCGCGGCGGAGTCGATCCGGGCCACCGTCTCCTCCGTCCCCTGCCGGGGGCGGGACATCCGCAGCCCGGCCGGGAAGAGGCGGCGGTACAGCTCCTTGGCCGCGCGGCGGCCCGGGTTGGCCTGCTCGTGCGGGATCTCGTCCAGCCGGTTCCGGACCAGCCGCTTGACCTCGCCGTCGTCGAAGGCGGGACCGCGCAGCGCCTCCGCGAGCAGCCCGAGGGCCTTCGGCAGCCGGGAGACCGGCACCTCCAGCGACACCCGGACACCGGGGTGGTCGGCATGGGCGTCGAGGGTGGCGCCGCAGCGCTCCAGCTCGGCCGCGAACTCCTCGGCGGACCGCTTGTCGGTCCCCTCCGACAGGGCCCGGGCCATGATCGTGGCGACCCCGTCGAGCCCTTCGGGCTCGGCCCCGAGCGGGGCGTCGAGATTGATCTCCACGGCCACCACCTGCTGGCCGGGGCGGTGGCAGCGGAGCACGGTCAGCCCGTTGGGGAGCGTGCCGCGGTCCGGGGCGGGGAACGCCCAGGGAGTGGGCACCCCGGAGGTGGGCCGGGGGTGGAAGTCCATCGTGGTCAGCGGCTCGGCGGCGTCGGTCACTGGTCCGCCCCCTCTTCTGCGTCGTGGTCGGTCTCGTTCTCCGCGTCGGCGCCGGGCACCGGTTCGTACACCAGCACGGCCCGGTTGTCCGGGCGCAGCCGGGCCGCGGCCACCTCGCGGACCTCGTCGGCGGTGACCGAGAGCACCCGCCCGACGGCGGTCAGCGCCAGCTGGGGGTCGCCGAAGAGCACCGCGTACCGGCAGAGTTCGTCGGCGCGGCCCGCGACCGTACCGAGCCGGTCCAGCCACTCGCGCTCCAGCTGGGCCTGGGCCCGCTCCATCTCCTCCGGCGTCGGCCCCTCGGCGGCGAACCGGGCCAGCTCCTCGTCGACGGCCTCCTCGATCCCGGCCACCTCGACCCCGCCGGACGTCTTCACGTCCAGCCAGCCCAGCGACGGGGCCCCGGCCAGCCGCAGCAGCCCGAACCCGGCCGCGACGGCGGTCTGGTCCCGGCGGACCAGCCGGTTGTGCAGCCGGGAGGATTCACCGCCGCCGAGCACGGTCAGCGCCACGTCGACGGCGTCGCACTCGCGGGTGCCGTCGTGCGGCAGCCGGTAGGCGGCCATCAGGGCGCGGGCCGGAACGTCCTCCTCGACGACCTCGCGGAGCTGCCGCCCCATGACGTCCGGCAGCGCGCCGTCGCGCGGCGGCTGCTTGCCGTCGTGGCCGGGGATGGAGCCGAAGTACTTCTCCACCCAGGCCAGGGTCCGCTCGGGGTCGATGTCCCCGACGACCGACAGCACCGCGTTGTTCGGCGCGTAGTAGGTACGGAAGAACGCGCGGGCGTCCTCCAGCGTCGCCGCGTCCAGATCGGCCATGGAGCCGATCGGCGTGTGGTGGTACGGATGGCCCTCCGGGTAGGCGAGGGCGGTCAGCTTCTCGAACGCGGTGCCGTACGGCACGTTGTCGTACCGCTGGCGGCGCTCGTTCTTCACCACGTCCCGCTGGTTCTCCATCGACTCGTCGTCGAGGGCGGCCAGCAGGGAGCCCATCCGGTCGGCCTCCAGCCAGAGCGCCAGCTCCAGCTCGTGGGCGGGCATCGTCTCGAAGTAGTTGGTGCGCTCGAAGCTGGTGGTGCCGTTGAGGGAGCCGCCGGCGCCCTGCACCAGTTCGAAGTGACCGTTCCCCTGCACCTGCTTCGACCCCTGGAACATCAGGTGCTCGAAGAGGTGGGCCAGGCCGGTACGGCCCGCGACCTCGTGGCGCGAGCCCACGTCGTACCAGAGACAGACCGCGGCGACCGGGGTCAGATGGTCCTCGGAGAGCACCACGCGCAGGCCGTTCGCCAGGCGGTGCTCCGTCGCTGTCAGGCCGCCCGAACCGGCCTGCTCTGTGGCCGTGTGACCCATGGGCATGTACGTCCCTTCGATCGCGCTGCTGTTGCTGGTCCCCCCAGGACTGCCACTGTATGCAAGCGGGCTGACACCTGGCGAAGTTCCGGGCGCCTTCGGGGTTCGCGCTGGGCGAAGTCCCGGTGCGCGGGCGTGCCCCGGGGTGCGCCCGGCGGACGCCCCGCACCGCCGGACGGGCCGGGGGCCGCGGGCGTGTTCGACGGCCGGTGGTCGGGGTTGTCGGTGCCACGGTCCACAATGGTCGGCGTCAGATCCCCGCCCGGCCGTGAAGGAGCAGGAGCCGCGATGGCCCGCCGCAGCACCAAAACCCCGCCGCCCGATGATTTCGAGGAGCGGATCCTCGATATCGACGTCGTCGACGAGATGCAGGGCTCCTTCCTCGAGTACGCGTACTCGGTCATCTACTCCCGTGCGCTGCCCGACGCCCGGGACGGCATGAAGCCGGTCCAGCGCCGGATCGTCTACCAGATGAACGAGATGGGGCTCCGCCCCGACCGGGGGTACGTCAAGTGCGCCCGGGTCGTCGGCGAGGTGATGGGCCGGCTCCACCCCCACGGGGACCAGTCCATCTACGACGCGCTGGTCCGGATGGCGCAGCCGTTCTCCATGCGGCTCCCCCTCGTCGACGGCCATGGGAACTTCGGCTCCCTCGGCAACGACGACCCCCCGGCCGCGATGCGGTACACCGAGTGCCGGATGGCGGACGCCACGTCTTTGATGACCGAGTCCATCGACGAGGACACGGTCGACTTCGCCCCGAACTACGACGGCCAGGAGCGGGAGCCGGTGGCGCTCCCCGCCGCGTACCCCAACCTGCTGGTCAACGGCGCCTCCGGGATCGCGGTCGGAATGGCGACCAACATGCCGCCGCACAACCTGGGCGAGGTCGTCGCCGCGGCCCGTCATCTGATCCGTCATCCGGGCGCCGACCTGGAGACCCTGATGCGGTACGTCCCCGGGCCCGATCTGCCGACCGGCGGCCGGATCGTGGGCCTGGCGGGTGTCCGCGACGCCTACGAGAAGGGCCGCGGCACCTTCAAGATCCGGGCCACCGCGACCGTGGAGGACGTCACCCCCCGGCGCAAGGGCCTGATCGTCACCGAACTGCCCTTCACGGTCGGCCCGGAGAAGGTGATCGCCAAGATCAAGGACTTGGTGAACGCGAAGAAGCTCCAGGGCATCGCCGACGTCAAGGACCTCACCGACCGCGCCCACGGCCTGCGTCTTGTCATCGAGATCAAGAACGGCTTCGTGCCGGAGGCCGTACTCGAACAGCTCTACAAGCTGACGCCGATGGAGGAGTCCTTCGGTATCAACAATGTGGCGCTGGTCGACGGCCAGCCGCTGACGCTGGGGCTGAAGGAACTGCTGGAGGTCTATCTCGACCACCGCTTCACCGTGGTGCGGCGGCGCAGCGAGTTCCGCCGGGGCAAGCGGCGCGACCGGCTGCACCTGGTGGAGGGCCTGCTGGTCGCCCTCGTCGACATCGACGAGGTCATCCGGCTGATCCGCTCCAGTGAGAACTCGGCCCAGGCCAAGGAGCGCCTGATGGACCGGTTCTCCCTCTCCGACATCCAGACGCAGTACATCCTCGACACCCCGCTGCGGCGGCTCACCAAGTTCGACCGGATCGAGCTGGAGGCCGAGCGGGACCGGCTGCAGGCCGAGATCGAGGAACTGACCCGGATCCTGGAGTCCGACGCCGAGCTGCGCAAGATGGTCTCCGCCGAACTGGCGGCGGTGGCCAAGAAGTACGCCACCGAGCGGCGGACCGTCCTGCTGGAGTCGGCGGCCGTCCCGGTCGCCGCGGTGCCGCTGGAGGTCGCGGACGACCCCTGCCGGGTCCTGCTCTCCTCGACGGGGCTGCTGGCCAGGACCGCGACCGGCGATCCGCTGCCGGAGCCCGGCGGACGGCGGGCCAAGCACGACCTGATCGTCTCCGCCGTCCTGGCGACCGCGCGGGCCGATGTGGGTGTGGTGACCTCCGCCGGACGGCTGCTGCGGCTCGCCGTGATCGATCTGCCGCAGCTTCCGCCGACCGCCTCGGCGCCGAACCTGTCGGGCGGCGCGCCGCTCGCCGAGTTCCTGTCGCTGACGGCCGGGGAGAGCGTGATCTGTCTGACGACACTGGCCGAGGACTCGCCCGGGCTCGCCCTCGGCACCCTCCAGGGCGTGGTCAAACGGGTCGTCCCGGACTATCCGGCGAACAAGGACGAGCTGGAGGTGATGGCGCTCCGGGACGGCGACCGGATCGTCGGCGGAGCGGAGCTGCGCACCGGCGAGGAGGACCTGGTCTTCATCGCCTCCGACGCCCAGCTGCTCCGCTTCCAGGCGTCGCAGGTCCGGCCGCAGGGCCGGGCCGCGGGCGGCATGGCCGGGATCAAGCTGGGCCAGGACGCCCGGGTGCTCTCCTTCTCCGCCGTCGACCCGGCCGAGGACGCGGTGGTCTTCACGGCCGCCGGGTCGACCGGCGCGCTGGACGACTCGTTCAGTACGGTCAAGCTGACCCCGTTCGACCAGTACCCCCGCAAGGGCCGGGCGACGGGCGGAGTCCGCTGCCAGCGGTTCCTGAAGGGGGAGGACGTCCTGCTGCTGGCCTGGGCGGGCGGCGCCCCGGCGCTCGCCTCGCAGAAGAACGGCGCGCCCGCCGAACTGCCGGAACCGGATCCGCGCCGCGACGGCTCGGGCACCCCCGGCACCTCCGCGGTCGCGGTCCTGGCGGGCCCGCTCCGCTGAGCCTCCGGCGCCGGGGGCGGTGATCCACCGGGATCGCCGCCCCCGGCGCCGTCTTCCCGCCCGGTCGGCGCCTCCCCGCCGCTGAGACCCCGGTCCTACGCGCCCCGGGGTCCGGGGACCCTTACGCCGGGCCCCTCGGGGTCTCCATAGCCCTCCGGACCCTCGTACACGTCGGGCCAGGGCTCTTCGAACTCGGCGGGCGGATCCTCGTAACCGGCCTCGTAGCCGCCTTCGGGGTCGCCCTCGGGGCCGCCCTCGGGGTCGCCCTCGAAGGGGTCGCCGGACGGCTCCTCCCACCCGTCCTCCACCCGTCCCTCCGCCTCGTCGCCGCCGCCGTCCGGAGAGTCCACCGGCCCCGGTACGTACCGCAGCACGCCCCACATACTGGTCTCGTCCGGGGCGGGGTCCCGGTCCGTGGTCCGGGCGGCGGCCAGCCCCCGCTCCAGCGCCGGGCCGTCGATACCGGAGCCGATCAGCACCAGCTGGGTCAGCCGCTCGGCGCCCCGGGGCCAAGGCTCGGGAACGAACCGGAGAAAACGCCCCACGGCATGGACCGCGTACCGGTGCTCCGGGTCGGCGGGCCCGAAGTCCACAAAGCCCTTGATCCGGTAGAGGCCGTCGGGCCGGGAGTCCAGCAGATCCAGCAGCCGCCGGGGGTGCAGCGGCTCGCGGGCCGTGAAGGAGAGGGACTCATAGGCGGCGTGCAGATGCGTCCCGTGATCACCGCCCCGGCCGTCCCGCGCTTCCTGCTCGGCGACGAGATCGTCGAAGGCGAGCTGGCCGACCCGCTCGGCGGCCGGGCGGCGCTCGAAGAACAGCTCGGGGTCGACCCGCCCGTGTACCGCCTCCACCACGGCCGCTCCGCGCCCGAGCAGAGGGCCGATGGTCTGCCGCAGCCGGGCCGACTCCGCCGCCGCGACCCGGTCGACCTTGTTGAGCACCACCAGATCGGCGACGCCCAGATGACGGTCCAGCTCCGGATGCCGCTCCCGGGTCGCCGGGAACTCGGCCGCGTCCACGACCTCCACCAGTCCCCCGTACACGATCCGCCGGTTGTCGCTGGCGAGCAGCATCCGCACCAGCTCCTGCGGCTCCGCGAGCCCACTGGCCTCGATCACGATCACATCGAGCCGGGCCTCGGGCCGGGTGAGCCGGTCGAGGAAGACATCCAGCTCGGTCGCGTCGACCGCACAGCAGAGGCAGCCGTTGCCCAGGGAGACCGTGGAGTCGCCGAGCTGACCGGCGACGGTCATGGCATCGATCTCGATGGAACCGAAGTCATTGACGATCGCCCCGATCCGGGTCCCCCGGGAGCTGCGCAGCAGATGGTTGAGCAGGGTCGTCTTCCCCGAACCGAGGAACCCGGCGAGCACCAGTACGGGAATCCCTCCCGCCGCCGCGGGCGGGGTCACCGCTCCGGCCGCACTCCCCGGATCGGTCAGGTCGCTCGGGTCGATCGCACTCACGCGCCGGTCACCTGCGCTTTCTCCCACTCCCCGCGGGGAGCGGAAACGGTCTCGTCAGGGGTCCCGCACCATGAGGGCCCGGACCCCGGGCGGCCCGGACGTGGCGGGCCCTCTCCAGGACGGGGCGAGCCCTCTCCCGGGCAAAGGGTCCCGCCCCGGCGGAACTCCGGCGGAACCCCCGCCGGTCCGGCCCGCCGAGCCCGTCCCGGCCGCCCAGCATAGGAGGCGGGACGGAACCGAATCAGCCCGGGACCACCCCTGTCACCGGCACCGTCACCAACCGGGGATCGGTGACACAGAGTTACGTTTCCGGAAAGGCCCCCCGCCCCGTACCGTTTCTTTCCATGAGCACCGACCTGCCCCCGCCGCCCCGTCGGCGCCGCCTCGGCTGGCCCCAGCGGGTGTTTTCGCAGGTCCTGCTGATGCAGCTACTGATCGCCACCGGGGTCACGGTCCTGGCCACCGGCCTCTTCCTGGCCCCCCTCAGCGCCCAGCTGGACGACCAGGCGATGCGCCGGGCCCTGGCGATCGCCCAGACCACCGCCTCCCCGGAGATCGCGGAACTGCTCACCACCAGCCGTCCTACCGCCGACGGCCCGATCCAGGCCGAGGCGGAGCGGATCCGCAAGGCCACCGACGCCGAGTACATCGTGGTCATGGGGTTGAGCGGGGTCCGCTGGTCGCACACCTCCCAGGAGGAGATCGGCTATGTCGTCTCCACCGACCCCAGCGCCCCGCTCGCCGGGCGCGAGGTGATGGAGATCGACAGCGGCACGCTCGGCCGCTCGGCCCGCGGCAAGGTCCCCCTGCGGAACAACGACGGCGAGATCGTGGGCGCCGTCTCCGTCGGCATCGAGTACGACAGCGTCCGCGACCGGCTGTTCTCGGCGATCCCCGGCCTGGTGGCCTATGCGGGCGGGGCGCTGGCAGCCGGGGCGATCGCCGCCTATCTGATCTCGCGCAGGCTCCAGCGGCAGACCCATGACCTGGCCTTCTCCGATATCTCGGCTCTGCTCGCCGAACGGGAGGCAATGCTCCACGGCATCCGCGAGGGTGTGGTGGCGCTGGACGCCTCCGGCCGGGTCCGGCTGATGAACGACGAGGCGCAGCGGCTGCTCGGTCTGGAGACCGACGGCAAGGGCCTGCCCCTGGAGCAGGTACTGGGTGAGGGCCGCACCGTCGACGTGCTGACCGGCCGGGTCACCGGAGTGGATCTGGTGACCGTCCGGGGACACCGGGTCCTGATCGCCAACCGGATGCCGACCGACGACGGCGGCGCCGTCGCCACCCTCCGCGACCGTACGGAACTGGAACGCCTCGGCCGTGAGCTGGACTCCACCCGCGGCCTGATCGACGCCATGCGCGCCCAGGACCATGAGCACGCCAACCGGCTGCATACCCTGCTCGGGCTGCTGGAGCTGGAGATGCACGAGGAGGCGGTGGAGTTCGTGACCGAGGTGGTCGGGGTGCACCGGGCCACCGCGGAGCAGGTCACCGAGAAGGTGCACGACCCCCTGGTGGCGTCGCTGCTGGTCGGCAAGGCGACGGTGGCAGCCGAACGAGGCGTGTCCCTGACCATCGCCCCGGAGACCCTGCTGCCCGACCGGGTCGTGGAGCCCCGTGAGATGGTCACCGTGGTGGGCAATCTCGTGGACAACGCGATGGACGCCGCCGGCGGCTCCGAGGACGCCTGGATCGAGGTCGAGCTGTACGCCGAGGGCAGCACGGCCGTTCTGCGGATCACCGACAGCGGCCCGGGGGTTCCCCCCGAACGCCGGGAGCTGATCTTCACCGAGGGCTGGTCCACCAAGGAACTGCCCCTGCACGGCAAGCGCGGGCTGGGTCTGGCGATGGTCCGCAGACTCGCGGAACGCCAGGGCGGCCATACCGAGGTCCGCGAGGCACCGGGCGGCGGCGCCGAGTTCATCGTGGTACTCCCCGAGGCGCTCTCCGAACTGTCCGAGCCCGGCGATCCGGGCGAACCCGTCCATGCCGTCACCGGGGAGGTGCGATGACCGGCACAACCTCCACTGAGACCGGCCCGCAGGCCACCGAGGGCACCATCGACGTCCTCGTCGTGGACGACGACATCCGGGTCGCCGGAATCAACGCCGCCTATGTCGCCAAGGTGCCCGGCTTCCGGGTGGCCGCCACCGCCCACTCGGCGGCCGAGGCCGTCGCGGCCATCACCGACGCTCCGGTGGACCTCGTCCTGATGGACCACTATCTGCCGGACGGCAACGGCCTCGCGGTCGTCCGCGAACTCCGCAGGCTCGGCCGTCAGACCGATGTGATCATGGTGACGGCGGCCCGTGATGTGGCCACCGTCCAGGCGGCGATGCGCCATGGTGCCCTCCAGTACTTGGTGAAACCGTTCAACTTCGCGGGCCTCCGCAGCAAACTGGAGGCCTATGCCGGTCTCCGTCGCGCCCTGCGCCGCGGCGGCCAGGCGGAACAGGCCGAGGTGGACCGGATCTTCGGAGCACTCTCCGCCGGAGCGGTCGCCCCGGACCTCCCCAAGGGCCACTCCCGCACCACGGCCGAGGTCGTACGACGGGTCCTGATGGCCGCCGAAGGCCCCCTCTCCACCCAGGAGATCGCCGACGAGGCCGGAATCAGCCGCCAGACCGCCCAGCGCTATCTCAAGCTCCTGGAGCGCACCAACCGGGTCCGTCTGAGCCTCAAATACGGCGAAACCGGCCGCCCCGAACACCGCTATCTCTGGTGCCCCACCAGCGCTTGACCTCTCCCCTCCGGCCCGGGACCAATCAGGCGTCCGGGGCCTCCCCGGGCTTCCCTCGCCCCCGGCCTCCCCCTCGTCCGGGCAGGCATCCGGCTCCCGACCCATCCCCGTTCTGCTTCCCGTCCCCTTCCGGGCTATCCGACCCCTGCCTCCGGTGGACGGACCAGACCCGTCCGGTAGGCGTAACGGACCGCTTGGGCCCGGTCGTGCAGCCCCGCCTTGGCGAAGAGGTTGTTGATATGGGTCTTCACCGTGGCCGCCGAGATATGCAGCCGCCGTGCGATCTCCGTATTGCTGAGGCCGTCCGCGATCAGCGCCAGTACCTCGCCCTCGCGCCCGGTCAGACCATCCGGCAACTTCGGCGTCGTAGGCTCCGGTACCGACGTCACCCGTTCCAGCAGCCGCTGTTGCACCTCCGGTGAGAGCCCGGCTCTCCCCGCCACCACATCCCGGACGGCCCGGACGATCTCCTCGCCCTCCGCGTCCTTGGTCAGATAGCCCCGGGCCCCGGCCCGCAGTGCGGGGAAGAGCGAATCGTCATCGGCATAGGTCGTCAACACCACCACCTGCGTGCCGGGATACTCCTCCCGGATCCGTCGCGTCGCCTCCACACCGTCGCAACGCGGCATCCGAAGGTCCATCAGCACGGCATCGGGAGCCAGCCCGGCCACCAGATCGATCGCCTCCTCCCCGTCTCTCGCCGCCCCGACGACCTCGATTCCGGGCAGCAGCCCGAGCAGCATCACGATCCCCTCACGGACCACCGCCTGGTCATCGGCGACGACCACCCGCAGGTTCTCCGCACCGCCGTCGCCACTGCCTCGGCCGGCCCGACCATCCCGGCCGCCGAGACCACTACGACCGCCTCCGAGGTCCCGGCCGTCTTCAAGATTCCGGCTACCCCCGGACCCGGCCTCACCCGGTGTCACCATCCCGGCGCTACTCTCCACGCCCCCGCCCCTTCCGGCGCCCCGATCCGCGCCCCTTGCTCCGTCAGTGCGTCATCGGTACAGGCGGGCACCCTCAACCGCACCAGGAATCCGGCCCCTTCCGGCCCCGCCTCCAGGGTGCCGCCGAGCAACTCCGCCCGTTCCCGCATCCCCAGCAGACCGTAGCCCGAACCCGATCGACTCAGCTCGCAGCTGTGGACAGCGGGCCCCGAGTCCCGTATCTCCAGCCGCACTCCACTCCCCTCATAGGCGAGCAACAGCCGCACCCGGCCTCCGGGGGCATGCTTCCTGGCATTGGTCAGCGCCTCCTGCGCCACCCGCCGCACCGCCTGTGAGACCTCGGGAGCCATCGCCAGCCGCTCGCCCGTCACCACGGTGTCCGCATCGTCCTCCGCGGCGATCCCCCGGAGATATTCCTCCACAGGCGTCAGTTCGCCCCGCAGTGCCGACAGCGCCTGACGGGTCTCCGCCAGCCCGCTCCGGGCCATCCCCCGGGCCGCCGTCACCCGCTCCAGTATCTCGTCGCGGAATGCGCCCTCGGGCCCGCGTTCGATCTGGATACGCGCGGCCTCCAGGTGAACGAGCTGGGCGGAAAGGCTGTGCGCCAGGACGTCATGGATCTCCCGGGCTATCCGGGCCCGCTCCGCGAGCGCCGCCGACACCGCCTCGGCCTCCCGCGCCGCCCGCTCCTGGGCCAGCAGCCGGAACCCCGCCCCCCGGGCCTGGGCGTCGAGCCGCAGGGCACAACCGCCGAACAGAATGCCCGCCATGGTGATCGCGGTCCCCAGCGCATCTGCCTCCGGCACCTGTATCGCGAAGGAGGATGCGAGGGGCACGGCCAGCAGCAGCCCGATCAACAGCGGCAACCGCTCCAGCGCCAGGGCTGCGCCCGAGATCCACAGCACCGCCGCCATCACATCCATGCCCACCGCGTACGAAGCCCAGCCCATCCCTCCCAGCACGACGATCAGCCCGACCGAGACCGCCAGTCTCCGCTCCCGAGTCGTCCGGCGCAGCCCGCATACCGCGCCCGCGCCCACCAGCAGCGCGGCCACCGGCAACAACAGCCCCCAGCCGTGGAGGCCGACGGAGGTGTAAGCGCTGGAGAGAGCCCAGGTCGCCAGTGACCCCAGCAGCACGACATCGAGCACGATCTGCGTGCGCGGCACGCCCAGCTCGGACAGCGCCTCCCGCCCTGGCCACGTCATGGCCTTTCCCCTGATCACGGCGTCCCCTTCCGTCGCTTCGATGCTACGGAGCGGGTCCCCGCCGAGGTATCGGTTCGGGGGTGGAGTTCTCGACTCCACCCCCGGGTGGGCACGGCCTCCCCGGCCGCCGCCCCGACCACGCACGCGTCCTCGGAGCGCGTGCGCCCGTCATCCGCGCGTATCGCGCGCAACCGCCCCCGGGGGACTCCCGGGACCGTCGCTCAGGCGTCGATACGCGAGCGGTCCAGCGTCGCCGCCGAGCTGGTGATGAACTCCTTGCGGGGGGCCACCTCGTTCCCCATCAGCAGGTCGAATACCTGCTCGGCCGCCTCCAGATCGCCGATGTTGATCCGGCGCAGCGTCCGGTACCGCGGGTCCATCGTGGTCTCCGCCAGCTGGTCGGCGTCCATCTCGCCCAGGCCCTTGTACCGCTGCACGGAGTCCTTGAAGCGGATGCCCTTGCGCTGGAACTCCAGCAGGGTCTGCCGCAGCTCGTTGTCCGAGTAGGTGTAGACGTACTTGTCCTGGCCCTTCTTCGGCTGGACCAGCTCGATCCGGTGCAGCGGGGGAACGGCCGCGAAGACCCGCCCGGCCTCCACCATCGGCCGCATGTACCGCTGGAAGAGCGTGAGCAGCAGACAGCGGATGTGGGCGCCGTCGACGTCGGCGTCCACCAGCAGCACGATCTTCCCGTACCTGGCCGCGTCGAGATCGAAGGTCCGGCCCGAGCCCGCTCCTATGACCTGAATGATCGCCCCGCACTCGGCGTTCTTCAGCATGTCGGAGACGGAGGACTTCTGGACGTTGAGGATCTTGCCCCGGATCGGCAGCAGCGCCTGGAACTCACTGTTCCGCGCGAGCTTGGCGGTACCGAGCGCGGAGTCCCCCTCGACGATGAACAGCTCGCTCCGCTCCACGTCGTCACTGCGGCAGTCGGCGAGCTTGGCCGGGAGCGACGAGGTCTCCAGCGCCGTCTTCCGGCGCTGCGCCTCCTTGTGCTGACGGGCCGCGATCCGGGTCCTCGCGGCTGCCACGGCCTTCTCCAGCACGGCCCTGGCCTGCGCCTTGGCATCGCGCTTGGTGGAGGTGAGGAAGGCCTTCAGCTCCTTGGCCACCACGTTGGCCACGATCCGGTTGGCCGCCGAGGTGCCCAGCACCTCCTTCGTCTGCCCCTCGAACTGCGGCTCGGCGAGCCGCACGGTGACGACCGCGGTGAGCCCTTCGAGGGCGTCGTCCTTGACGATGTCGTCCTCGGCGACGCGCAGCAGCTTGGCCGAGCGGAGGACCTCGTTCATCGTCTTGGTCACGGAGCGCTCGAAACCGGTGACGTGCGTTCCGCCCTTGGGCGTGGCGATGATGTTCACGAAGGACCGCACGGTGCTGTCGTACCCCGTACCCCAGCGCAGGGCGATGTCGACCCCGAGTTCCCGGGTGACTTCGGTCGGGGTCATGTGGCCCCGGTCGTCGAGGACCGGGACGGTCTCCTTGAAGGTACCCTGCCCGGTCAGCCGCACGACGTCGCAGACCGCCTTGTCCTGCGCCAGGTACTCACAGAACTCACTGATGCCGCCGTCGAAGCGGAAGATCTCCTGGCTCTTGCCCTCGCCCTCCAGGTCCCGCTCGTCGCGGACGACGATGGTCAGGCCGGGGACGAGGAAGGCGGTCTGGCGGGCGCGCTGGTGGAGGTGGTCCAGCGACAGCTTGGCGTCCTTGAGGAAGATCTGCCGGTCGGCCCAGTAACGCACCCTGGTGCCGGTGCGGTTCTTGGGGACCCGCTTGCCCTTGCGCAGTCCGTTCGCCGGGTCGAAGGGGGCGTCGGGTCCCTGCTCGGTGAAGATGCCGGGCACCCCGCGGCGGAAGCTGATCGAGTGCGTGACGTTGCGGTCCACCTCGACGTCGAGCCGGGCCGAGAGGGCGTTCACCACGGAGGCGCCGACACCGTGCAGACCGCCGGAGGCGGCGTACGAGCCGCCGCCGAACTTGCCGCCCGCGTGCAGCTTGGTCATCACGACCTCGACCCCGGAGAGTCCGGTCTTCGGCTCCACGTCGACCGGGATGCCCCGGCCGTTGTCCCGGACCTCTACCGAGCCGTCGTCGTGCAGGATCACCTCGATGTGGTCGCAGTGGCCGCCGAGTGCCTCGTCGACGGAGTTGTCGATGATCTCCCAGAGGCAGTGCATCAGGCCGCGGCTGTCCGTGGAGCCGATATACATTCCGGGACGCTTGCGGACGGCTTCGAGACCTTCGAGGACGAGCAGGTGCCGCGCTGTGTAGTTGGAGCCGTCACGCTCCGCTGTCAGCAAAGCTGTGGACGGCACGGACGTTTCGGCGGTCACGCGGTTCGCTCCTCGCTGAATTTCAAATGTGGCCCAGAGGGGTACGGGCCCGGCGTCGGTCGCCGGTCAGAGGGTACCGAGCCCTGATAGAGCCGATGTAACGCCACCCTCGCGATTTTTAACCCCTCGCCATCATCGCACGAACGTTCGATAGCCCGATGGGGTGACGTGAACATCACGTTCCCTTCCAGGCATGAACCATTTAGGCTCCGGGCACGTCCTCATGAACACCGGCAACCCGGCCGGGAGGGCCAAACGAGACAAGCAACGCGAAACCCGTAGAGCACAGCAATACGGCTCATTCGCCGCCACCTGGTAGCAGACAGCCGCCTCGGGAGGAACTTTCGAGGAAAAGCCCCGAGCGGGAACGTTTTCGGGCTGGTTGGATGTTGACCCTGGTACGACAGCTCGTCGAGCTAGAGAAGAGGCGACGTGACTACTGTTCTGACACCCGCGAGCCAGCTGACGGCCGCTGACCGCTGCGACCGCTGCGGCGCCCAGGCATACCTGCGCGTCGTGCTGACCAGCGGCGGTGAACTGCTCTTCTGCGCCCACCACGGTCGCAAGTTCGAGCCGGAACTCAAGAAGATCGCCGCGGAAATACAGGATGAGACCGACCGACTCACGGCCGTGCCGGCCGGTGCCGGGCAAGAGGATCACTGACACCTCACATCCACGACGAGCGATGGCCGGTCCAGGATCGGCCGACGGGCGGTCACCCCTCACGGCAGGGGTCGACCGCCCGCTCTCGTCCTCCCACCGGGTCGCGACCGGCCCGGTGGCCGCGATCGGTTACGGCAGCGGCACCGCCGACACCCGGGTGTAGACCCCGGGACTGTCGGCCCGCCCGCAGCCGCTCCCCCAGGACACCAGACCGATCAGCTTGCCTCGGGCCACCAGCGGCCCTCCGCTGTCCCCCTGGCAGGCGTCACGGCCGCCCCGGGTATCTCCCGCACAGACCATCGTCGCGGCGTCGTAGCGGCCGCCCAGGCCCCCGGGATAGGCCGTCTGGCAGTTGCGGTCGGCCAGTACGGTCACATCGGCCGCCCGGAGCGCGGTGGCATACCTGCCGTTGCCCTCCGTGTCCCCCCAGCCGTAGACCTTCGCCGCCGTCCCCGGGACGTACGCCTGGTCCCCCTCGGGCGCCACCGGGATCACCGATTCCGCAGGCAGCGGCTCCGCCAGTGTCAGCACGGCCAGGTCGGAACCGTTCGTCAGCGGGTTGTACGCGGGCGACACCCGGCTGTCGCTCACCGGGATCTCCCGGCCGTCGGAGGAGGTCAGCTCGGTCCGCCCGGCGATCACCCGCAGATCCTTCACCTGGGCGACGTCCCCGCCGAGCACGGTCCGGCTCAGACAGTGCGCCGCCGTCATCACCTTCGTCGGGGCGATCACGACACCGCCGCAGAACTGACCCGAGCGCGTTCCTCCGAACCGGTCACGGCTGGCGAGCGCGACGACCCAGGGGGTATCCGACACCTTCACCGGGAATCCGCCCACGACAACGCTGTCGGCCGCGGCCGAGGTGGGTTCCACCAGGGGCGGCAGAACCCCGGCGGCGGCGAGGGCGAGCGTTCCGGTCAGGGCTCGGACGAGAAGAGGGCGCATACGGTCTCCTGACTCAGCGTGAGTGACGTCCACTCAGCGTCAGCCAGCGGACCGCCGAGCGCACCCCAGCGCCACACGACGCTGACGGACACACGTTCGTACGACACCCCGGACGCGCCCCGCTCGTCCCACCGGCGGGCCGCCCGCGAAGACGGCGAGGGCCCGCCTCCCTTCCGGAAGGCGGGCCCTCTCATGCCGCTGCCAGGCGCCATCAGGCATCTATCAGTCCAGGTAGTCGCGCAGGACCTGCGAGCGCGACGGGTGGCGCAGCTTCGACATGGTCTTGGACTCGATCTGCCGGATCCGCTCACGGGTCACCCCGTACACCTTGCCGATCTCGTCCAGCGTCTTCGGCTGCCCGTCGGTGAGGCCGAAGCGCATGGAGACCACACCGGCCTCGCGCTCGGAGAGCGTGTCGAGCACGGAGTGCAGCTGCTCCTGGAGGAGCGTGAAGCTGACGGCGTCGGCGGGCACGACGGCCTCGGAGTCCTCGATCAGATCGCCGAACTCGCTGTCGCCGTCCTCGCCCAGCGGAGTGTGCAGGGAGATCGGCTCACGGCCGTACTTCTGCACCTCGATGACCTTCTCGGGGGTCATGTCGAGTTCCTTGGCCAGCTCCTCCGGGGTGGGCTCGCGGCCCAGGTCCTGGAGCATCTGGCGCTGGACACGGGCCAGCTTGTTGATGACCTCGACCATGTGCACCGGGATACGGATCGTACGGGCCTGGTCGGCCATGGCCCGGGTGATCGCCTGCCGGATCCACCAGGTGGCGTACGTGGAGAACTTGTAGCCCTTGGTGTAGTCGAACTTCTCCACCGCGCGGATGAGACCCAGGTTGCCCTCCTGGATCAGGTCCAGGAAGAGCATGCCGCGGCCGGTGTACCGCTTGGCGAGCGAGACCACGAGCCGGAGGTTGGCCTCCAGGAGGTGGTTCTTCGCCCGGCGGCCGTCCTCGGCGATGATCTCCAGCTCACGCTTGAGCTTGGGCGCCAGCTTGTCGGAGTTCGCCAGCTTGTCCTCGGCGAAGAGACCGGCCTCGATGCGCTTGGCCAGCTCCACCTCCTGCTCGGCGTTGAGCAGGGGTACCTTGCCGATCTGCTTCAGATAGTCCTTGACCGGGTCGGCGGTGGCACCGGCGACCGCGACCTGCTGCGCGGGCGCGTCGTCCTCGTCCTCGTCCGAGAGGACGAAGCCCTTGCTCTCGCCCTCGGCCTCTTCTTCGTCCTTGCCGCCGGGCTGGACCTCGTCGAGCAGCTCTTCGCCCTCGGCCGGCTCGTCGGAGTCCTTCTTGGCCGCCGTCTTCTTGGCCGTGGTCTTCTTGGCGGCGGTCTTCTTCACCGCCGTCTTCTTGGCGGCGGTCTTCTTGGCCGCGGCCTTCCTCGCGGGCGTCGCCGTCTCGTCACCGGCCTGCGCGTCGACGCCCTCGGCCGTCGGGGCCGAGGTGGCGGCGACGGTCTTCGACGTGACGGTCTTGGCCGCGACGGTCCTGGTGGCGGTGCGCTTCGCGGGGGACTTCGCAGCGACGCTCTTGCGGGAGCGCTTGGGCGACTCTGCGGCACTGACCATCAGCGTCACACCCTCTTCCTCGAGGATCTGGTTGAGGCTGCGCAGTACATTCTTCCACTGGGTTGGCGGAATCTGGTCGGCCTCGAAGGCCCGCCGCACGTCATCGCCGGCGATCTGCCCATCAGCCTTTCCCCGCTCGATGAGCGCCATCACAGATTCGGACTCGGCGATCTCCGGCGGGAGCGTACGGGATGTGCTGGCCGACACGAACAACCTCTCGGAACGATGGAAACGGCTTCCGGCTCAGCCCATGATCGGGCCGGAGCCGACGACCACCGGGCTGCGGATGTACCGGTGGCGCGGGCGGAACACACCTCGGAAGTGCACAGCGCCGTCGACGGCTGCTGTATTCCCTCCTCGGCTGTCACCTCTTAGGTCATCGCACGGTTTCGAGGAGCGTTACGCCCAATCCACGTGGCCCGAGTCACACCGCAAAAAGGGCGAAAGGTATAGATCGGATGTTCTACGCACAACCGTGCCGCCGGACTCCCGGGGAATCCGGCGGCACGATCGCGTACGGGCACGGTGCGCATACGCCTCCGTACGCCCGACCCCGCGGCCGGGCGCTCAGTGCTCGCGCGGCGCCGGTACGACGCGCTCCACCTCCGGGTGGACGGTGAGCAGTTGGCGCATGGCCGTCTCGGCTCCGTTGGAGTCACCGGCGGCCAGGGCGTCGACGATCCGGGCGTGGTGGGTGAGGGAGGCGTCGTTCGGCCGGTCACAGCCGGCGACGGGCCCGCCGGAGACCTGGAGGGCGGCGGAGACGATCCCCGAGAGATGCTCCAGCATCCGGTTACCGGCGAGCTGGATGAGCAGGGTGTGGAACTCGGCATCGGCCCGGGCAAAGGTGATGCCGTCGCCCTGGGCGAGGGCGTGCCCCATGATCTCCACCATGTCGGCGAGCCGCTGCTGGACGTCCTCCCGGCCGTGGCCGGCGGCCAGCCGCGCGGCCAGCGGCTCGATCGTCCACCGCAGCTCGCACAGCTCACGGCGCTGGTCGTCCCGCTGCGGGCCGAAGGCCCGCCACTCGATGATGTCGGGGTCGAGCAGGTTCCAGTCACTGACCGGACGCACCCGGGTACCGACGTTCGGGCGGGCACTGACCAGCCCCTTGGCCTCCAGGACCCGCAGCGACTCGCGGACGACGGTACGGGAGACCTCGAAACGCTGGCCGATCTCCTCCGGGACGAGCGGGCGGTCGGCGCCCAGGTCACCGGAGACGATCATCTGACCGAGCTGCTGAACGAGTTGGCCGTGCAGTCCACGGCCGCGGCTGCCTGCCGCGCGGCGCCCGGCCCGCCCCAGCTCGGCGTCGGGAACGTCCCAGGCGGGAGGGGCGACACGGTCGGCGGTGTGGGACTCCCCGTAGGGATAGCGGTCGAGTTCGCCCGGCCCGGCGAGGCCGGAGTCGGCGGGGCGGGCGTTCATCATGGTCTGCGCAAGGGTACTCACGTCATCCTTTGTCGGCGCGGCTTTCACGGGCCTTGAGGTCTTTGGTGAAAAGCACACGAAAGGGTGATCGGCGCTTCCCCCACAATTGACGACTTATCGGATAGAAGTGGTCATTTCTCGGAGTGCTGTCGATCGGTTCAGCCGATCATCATGAGAATCCGGGGGCGCGCGACCCCCGGACCGCCGCCCTCACCACACGGCCCTGCGGCGCAGCCGGACGGCCGCGTAGGCGCAGACCAGGGCCGCCAGCGAGAGGACCAGAGCCGCTCCGGCGGGGCGGGCGAGCAGCCCGGCGGCGGACAGCAGCCAGACGTCGGCCTGGTGGGGCAGCCGCACCCAGGCCAGTTCGCGGAGCCGGTCGGGCAGTCCGGCGACGGAGCGCACCGCCGGCACGATCAGCGCCTGGCGCATCAGGGGGGTGACGACGACCGGCACGGCCAGCACGGCGGCGGCCCCCGCGGCGGTGGAGCGGAAGATCCCGGCGGCGAGCAGCCCGGTCCAGGCGCTGCCGACCGCGAGCCCGCCCCAGCCCGCGGCGAGGGCGGGCCACTGCCCCGGCGGTACGGTCGCCTCCGCTCCGTAGACCAGCCGCAGGGCCCAGAACCCGGTGGCGGCTACCAGCGCGGCGAGCCCCAGGGCGCAGACCGCGGTGACCGCGAGCTTGGCGATCAGCAGCCCCAGCCGTCGGGGAACGGTGCCGCGTGCGGCGGCCAGTGCCGGGTAGCGGTACTCGTCGCCGAAGGCGAGGGCTCCGACGAGCCCGGCCGCGAAGGCGGCGGGCGGCAGCGGCAGATAGCCGGGCCAGGCGGCGACGGCGGCTTCGGCGGAGCTGCCCCGGGAGCGGGCGAGCAGCAGACCGGCCACGACGGAGACCAGTACGGTCGCGCCCGCGATCCAGAACACGGTCCGCACCCCGAACATCCGGTGCAGTTCATAGCGGAGAGGGCGGACGGGGCTCGTCACCGGCCGGGGCACGGGCAGCGCTCCGGAGACCTTCGCGGCGGCCCGACGGCGGGCGCGGGGCGTCCCGGCCGGTCCGGCGGGCGCTTCGGCGCCGGCGGAGGGGGACAGCACGGCGGGGGCGGTGTCACCCGTCTCGTCGGTGAGCCGGTGGACCAGGACACCGTGCCGGTAGGCCGCCTCACCCACCTCTGCGCAGCTGCTTCCGTAGACGGAGAGCACTCCGCCGGGCTCCGGGACGACCTCGACCGACCGCCGGGCCGCACGGGCCTCCCGGTGGACCACATCGGCCAGCCGGACGGCGTGCGGCGTCCGTACGGAGACCCGGGGCCGCAGGCGGGTCCGGGCGAACTCGGCGCCGTCCTGGTCGGCGACGAGGCGCCCCGCGTCCAGCGTGACGACGCGGTCCGCGATCCGGGCGGCCTCCTTGGGGTCGGCGACGGCGCACAGGACCGTGCCGCCGCGGTCGGCGTGGCTCCGGAGCATTCCGTACAGCCAGCCCTGGTCGCGGGGTGAGAGTCCCTTCGCGGGCTCGTCGAGGAGGAGCGTGCCGGGATCGCCGAGCAGCGCCGAGGCGAGTCCGAGGCGGCGGTCCATGGCGAGTGGGAGGGATCCGAGCCGCTCGTCGGCCATTCCGGCGAGCCCGACCGCCTCCAGCAGTTCACCGGCGCGGGCCAGGGGCACTCCGGCCGCCGCGCAGAGCATCCGAAGCTGCCCCCGGGCCGTACGGGCGGGGTGGCCGGGTACGTCGCCGAGCAGGGCGCCCACCTCGCGGGCCGGATGCGCGATGTCGCCGAGCCGGTTCCCCCGGTAGTACGTGACCCCTTGGCCGGGCTCCAGCTCCAGCATCAGGCGCAACGCGGTCGTCTTGCCCGCCCCTTCGGGCCCCAGCAGGGCCGTGATGGCACCGGGGGCGGCATCGAAGGTGAGGTCGTCGACCGCCGGGGACGGCTTCTTCCGGGGAGTGCTGGTCAATCCGATGGCCTGGAGCATCGCGTCTCCCACGGAGGAGCGGGGGCCGCCCGGCGGCATGCGGGCCCCAGCACGATAACTTGACATTTCGGACATTTCGCAGAGGGCGCGCGGGGCGCCGGGGCAGTGCGCGGCACCGACCCGGCCGGTCAGACCTCGGGGCGCAGCATGGGCGGATTGAGCAGGGTGGCGCCACCGGCCCGGAACAACTGCGCCGGCCGGCCGCCCTGCCGGGTGGTGGTCCCGCCCGCCGGAACCAGGAACCCGGGAGTACCGGTGACCTTCCGGTGGAAGTTCCGGGGATCCAGGGCCACTCCCCAGACCGCTTCGTACACCCGTCGCAGCTCGCCGACCGTGAACTCCGGCGGGCAGAAAGCGGTCGCCAGTGACGAGTACTCGATCTTGGAGCGGGCCCGCTCCACCCCGTCCGCCAGAATCCGCGCGTGGTCGAACGCCAGGGCCTGGTCGTCGTCCCCCGGGGCCCCGACGACTCCGGCGGGATCCCCGTCGAGCAGATCGCCGACGGCCGCCCAGCGCGCGCCGTGCGCGTCACCCCCGGGCCTGGGCGCGGGCAGATCGGGTGCCAGCACCAGATGGGCGACGCTCACCACGCGCATCCTGGGGTCGCGTCCGGGGTCGCCGTAGGTGGCGAGCTGTTCCAGATGGGCCCCGCCGTCCGGCACCGGCGACCCGGGGTCGTGGGCGCACAACCCGGTCTCCTCGCCCAGCTCGCGCGCCGCTGCCGCCGCCAGGTCCTCGTCTCCCCGTACGAAGCCGCCGGGCAGCGCCCACCGCCCCTGGAACGGCGCCTCGCCCCGGCGCACCACCAGGGCGCACAGCTGGTGTCGGCGCACGGTGAGCACGACCAGATCGACGGTGACGGCAAAGGGCGGAAAGGCCGACGGGTCGTAGGGAGACATGCCCGTGATCATAGTCGTCTGCCTGACGATAAACACTCCTTTCGGCTTCGGAAACACCCCCGCGCACACGGGGCGGACTTCCTCCGTATCGTCGCCGCCACCGACCTGCCGCCGCTCCCCGTACCGCCGTTCTCCAGGGTCCACGCGCCGCTCGGCCGGTCCTCCGGCGGCGGGTTCGCGGGGCGCCGACCAGGAAGCCCGGCGGCCCCGCCCCCGCGTATCCGGGCGCGGCCCGGAGACCGCCGCCCCGTCAGCCGTCGCTCTCCGTCTCCCTGGCCGGGCCGCTGCCCGGGCCGCCCGTCCCGCCCGCACCCCGGTCCGTCCTCCCGGCCGCTCCGCGCCGGCGTCCCGAGTGCTCGGCCCGGCCGGACGGCCGTCCGGCCGCCGGACGTGCCCGGCCGCCCGCCGTCCGCCCCGGACCCCGGACGGCCCGGCGCCCCGCCGTACCGGCACCCCGGGGCCGCGGCACCCCCTCGATCGCCGTCCCCTTCCCGGGCTCGGCCCCGCCCCGCCGGAACCACTCCCGGATCGGCTCCGGATCCACGGCCTCGTTGCACGCCTGGTGCAACAGGACCGCGAAAACATAGTCGGCGTCCTTGCGCAGCGCCGCGCCGAGGGCGATCCGCGCGGCCGGTTCGTCGCCTCCGGCCCAGGCGACCCAGCCCGCCAGGGCGAGCGGCGCCGCCGCGTACTCGCTGTACGGCGGGACGCAGCGCCTGGCCAGCGCCCGCCACAGCCGCGCGGCGGGCTCCGCCTCCGGCCCCTCCATCCACGCGGCGGCCCGGTCACGGGTCTCCCGGTCCTGGAGTCCGAGAATCACGAACGCCGCCTCGTCCGGGCTGATCAGCCGGTCGTCCGCCGCGTCGGCCGCGGCCGGACTCCCGACGGACCCGGCCCCGGCGAGCCGGTCCATCAGCATCCCGGCCAGAGCGATCGTGTCGTCCCCGAGCCGCCTGGCCGCCATTCCGCCGACCACGACGCGCTCGACGAGCTCGACCGCCGCGTCGTCCAGGGCACGGCACTGCGGCCCGGCCCACGGCTCCGGCAACGGCGCCAGCCTCGCCTCCATCTCCTGCTGGGTGCCGCGCAGCCGCACACCCGCGTAGGCGGCGGCCGCCGCGAGGACCGAGGTCCCGGGCGGGACCAGCACGGCACCGTCCGGCGGGCAGCACCGCTCGTCCGGGCAGCAGTAGGACCACAGACGGCCGCCGGAGATACAGAGCGCTTCGTACACCGGGACGTCCAGCGCGCCGCACGCGGTACGCAGCTCCTGGGCGAAGGGCCGCAGCCACTCCATCACCGCCCGGCCGTCCTGGTCCGCGCCCGGTTCCCGGCAGAGGAAGAGGACGATGCCGTCGGGACACGCGTCCCTCCGGCGGCTCCCCTCGATCAGGCATTCGGCGAGCTGCCGCGCCGTCCCGCCCCACTCCCCCGGCGAGCCGGGAATGCCCAGCTTCACCCGTCCGCCGAAGCGGCCGCCGGGCCCGTGCAGCGCCACGAGGACGACGGAGTCGAAGGGGTGGTACCCCAGCAGATAGGGGAGGGAGTCGGCCAGCTCGGCCGGACCGCGGAGGGTGATCTGTTCGTCGGGGGAGGCCATCCGGCCCGCGCCGTCCGGCAGGTGCGCGGAACCGGCGGGAACCGCCGCGCCCGTCCCGTCGCCGTCCCGTGCGCCGCTCGCGTTGTCCTGAGAGTCTCGGTGCTCGTTCATGGCGTCGACGTTCGCAGTGACCACGCGATCTCCGCGACCCCTGTGGATAACGTTATCCACAGGCCGGCGGCCTCATTCGCCTCCTGTCGGTGCCATCGGGTTGCATGGGGGCATGACCCACGCAGACCTCGCGGATCCCGCGGACCTCAGAGCGGCGGCCGATGCCGTGCTCTCCCGACTCGTCTCCGACGACACCGGCGTCGCGCGCCTGCGCGAGGACCAGTGGCGGGCGATCGAGGCACTGGTCGCCCACAAGCGCCGGGCGCTGGTCGTCCAGCGCACCGGCTGGGGCAAGTCCGCGGTGTATTTCGTCGCGACGTCCCTGCTGCGCGCCCGGGGAGCGGGACCCACCGTGATCGTCTCCCCGCTGCTCGCCCTGATGCGCAATCAGGTGGAGGCCGCGGCCCGGGCCGGGATCCGTGCTCGGACCATCAATTCCGCCAACCCCGAGGAGTGGGACACCGTCAAGGCGGAGATCGCCTCGGGCGAGGTGGATGTGCTGCTGGTCAGCCCCGAGCGGTTGAACAATCCCGACTTCCGCGACCAGGTACTGCCGGAGCTTTCGGCCGCCACGGGGCTGCTCGTGGTGGACGAGGCGCACTGCATCTCCGACTGGGGCCATGACTTCCGGCCGGACTACCGCCGACTGCGCACGATGCTGGCGGAGCTGCCCGCCGACGTCCCGGTGCTGGCCACTACCGCTACGGCCAACGCCCGGGTCACGGCCGACGTCGCCGAGCAGCTCGGTACGGGGGCGGGCACCGACGCGCTGGTGCTGCGCGGTCCGCTCGACCGGGAGAGCCTGAGCCTCGGTGTGCTCCGGCTGCCCGATGCCGCGACCCGGCTGGCCTGGCTCGCCGACCATCTCCACGAGCTGCCGGGGTCCGGCATCGTGTACACACTCACGGTCGCCGCGGCCGAGGAGGTCACCGCCTATCTGCGCCGCTGCGGCCATACGGTCGCCTCGTACACGGGCCGCACCGAGAACGCCGACCGGCAGCAGGCCGAGGAGGATCTGCTGGCGAACCGGGTGAAGGCGCTCGTCGCCACCTCGGCTCTCGGTATGGGCTTCGACAAGCCGGACCTCGGCTTCGTCGTCCACCTCGGCTCGCCGTCCTCCCCCATCGCCTACTACCAGCAGGTGGGCCGGGCCGGGCGCGGGGTGGCCCACGCGGAGGTGCTGCTGCTCCCCGGCCGCGAGGACGAGGCCATCTGGCAGTACTTCGCCTCGGTCGGCTTCCCCTCGGAGCAGTTGGTGCGCCGCACCCTCGACGTCCTGGCGGAGGCCGGCAGGCCGCTGTCCCTGCCCGCCCTGGAGCCCCTCGTCGAGCTGCGGCGGGCCCGGCTGGAGACCATGCTCAAGGTCCTCGACGTGGACGGGGCCGTGCACCGCGTGAAGGGGGGCTGGACCGCCACCGGCCGCCCTTGGTCGTACGACACCGAGCGGTACGCGAGGGTGGCCCGGCAACGTGAGCTCGAACAGCAGGCCATGCGGGAGTACGCGTCGTCCACCGGCTGCCGGATGGAGTTCCTGCGCCGCCAGCTGGACGACGCGGACGCGGCGCCCTGCGGCCGGTGCGACAACTGCGCGGGCGGCCGCTTCAGCGACAAGGTCTCCACCTCGGCGCTGGACGCGGCCCGGGGCGAGCTGGGGCGGCCCGGGGTCGAGGTGGAGCAGCGCCGGATGTGGCCGACCGGGCTGGCCTCGGTGGGTGTCGCCCTCAAAGGCCGGATCCCCGAGGGGGAGCAGGCACTGCCCGGGCGGGCGCTGGGACGCCTCTCCGACATCGGCTGGGGCAATCGCCTCCGCCCCATGCTGGCGCCGCAGGCACCCGACGGGCCCGTGCCCGCGGATGTCGCGGACGCCGTGGTGACGGTGCTCGCCGACTGGGCCAGAGGCGGGGGCGGCTGGGCGTCGGGGGCGCCGGACGCGCCCCCGCGGCCGGTCGGCGTGGTCACCGTCGCGTCCCGTTCCAGGCCCGTGCTGATCGAGTCGCTCGGCGCCCGGATCGCCGGGATCGGGCGGATGCCGCTGCTGGGTTCGGTGGAGTACGCGGGTGAGGGATCGGAGGTCCGGCCCTCCCGGACCAACAGCGCCCAGCGGGTCCGGGCGCTGCACGACGCGTTCGTGGTTCCGGCGCCGCTCGCCGCCGCCCTGGCCGCCGCGGACGGCCCGGTCCTCCTGGTGGACGACTTCTCGGACACCGGATGGACGCTGGCCGTCGCGGCCCGATTGCTGCGGACTTCGGGCGCGAAGGGGGTGTTCCCGCTGGTCCTCGCGGTTCAGGGATGACTCTGATGGGCACGATAGGAGTCACAGGGAACTCTGCGGGCAGGGATATCCGCGGCATACCCCCTCATTCCTGCCAGCGCCTTCGATTTGCTCGTTGCCGCATCCGGAAGCGCCAGGAAGAATTGAACTGCTCCCCGCACTGCCCCTTCGCGGTCCGCGAGGGCTGTGCCGCGGTGCGCCCTCACCCGACCCTGCCCGCACTGTGGGCGCGTATGCGAAGGGAGGACCGTGACCTTCGGATTCGCTTCGTCCGCAGCCACTTCGACGAACGGCTCCGCGAGCCGCCTCGCCCGAATGCTCCAGCCCTCCGAGTGGACGGCGGCCGGGATCCCGCTGCTGCGCAATCCCCGGGAAGTGGTCAGTGGACTCCATACCCGCCACCGGCCGACACCTTCGACGGCGGTCGTCGCCGTTCTCGACCCCGAGGAACGGCTGGCCGCGAGCGCCTCGTTCGCCCGGCGCTCGGCGCCGGTGGACGGCTGGGAGTTCCGTAACGCCCTGCTGGCCCACCTCCGCCGGGTGATCCCGCACGACCTCCGGCGCCGTACCCCGGTCCGTACCGCCGTCCTCCTCTACTGCCGGGAGGGCGACGAACGATGGACCGAGGAGGACGGGGCGTGGATGTGGGGGCTGCGCGACGCCTGCACCCTGCACGGCCTGCGCTGTGGTGCGTACATCACGCTGACACGCGGCGGCTGGCAGGTATTCGGCGAGGGCCGGGGAGGGCGTCGGCCGAGTTCGACCTCGACCCCGGGGGACCTCGCCGAGTCCCTGGCGTCGGAGCCCCATGAGCTGCGTACCGCCGGCGGCTCATCGGAAGTACTGCGGCGTACCGCCGCACGCTGAGACGACCCCCGTCGGCCTCCGGATGCCCGTCGGCTCCCGGAGGCCGGCGGCTGTGTCCACACGCCCCGCGGCCGACCGGCTGCTTCAGCGGGTCGGCGCCGTAAGTGGTCGGCCCCGGCCGGGCGCACGGGCTGATCCGGCGCGGGCGGTTCCGGCCCGGACATGCCGATCTCCGGCTGTCCCCGAGGGACAGCCGGAGCTATCGCGCACCGCGGTCACCCGGACCGCGGCCGGGATCCGGCGACGCCCGTTCCGCCGGTCAGACGGACACGCCGAGCGCGGCGTTGACCCGCTCGGGGTCCCCGCACACGATCAACAGCGCCGTCGCCTTCGTCAGCGCGGCGGGCAGGATCCGGGCGGCGTCCGCCTCCGTACCGCCGTTGAGCGCCACCACGACGACAGCCCGGTTCGCGGCTCGGCCGACGGCGGCGGCCTCGGCGTAGAAGACGTCTTCGGCGGCGTCCTGCTGGGCCCAGTACGCGGCCTCGCCGAAGCTCAGCTCGTGTGCCGCCAGCGGGTGGAGACCGGTGGCGGTCAGCACCAGGACGTCACTGGGGGCCCGGCCGGTGTCGAGCAGCAGGTCTACGGTCTCGTCGGCCGCGTCGAGCGCGCCGTCCGGCGAAGCGGGGATCAGCTGAATCTGCGGCTTGGAACGATTCTCCGGCGAGGCCGCGGACGGCTCGGCGGAGGCGTTCTTGCGGACCGGGGGGCCCGGCCGGGCCGGGCCGGGGCTCCCCGGACGGGGAGACGCGGTGGAACGCGGACCGGGTACGGGGCGAGGGGTCGGCGCGGGGCGGCCGGTGGCCGGAGTGGCGCGGGGACCCTGGGCACTCTCGTGAATCTGAGGCTCCTCGGGAAGGAGAGGCATGGGTGGATGTCTATCAAATGCCGGTTCGAATGGCATCAGCGGGTGGGCACGTACGTACGATTCACCTGGTGGCGGGGCAGTTCAGAAGTCGAAGCCGAGCTGGCCCCCGCTCTCCGGTGTGTTCTCCTCCGGCAGGGTCCGGACCTTCTTCAGATGCCGCCAGCGGGGCAGCGCGTCCAGATAGGCCCAGGACAGCCGGTGGTACGGGGTGGGCCCCAGCTCCGCGAGGGCCGCCTTGTGGGTCGGTGAGGGGTAGCCGGCATTGGCCGCGAAGGCGAAATCGGCCACATCACCGGGAAGTTCGGCCATCATGGCGTCGCGGCGCACCTTGGCGATCACGGATGCCGCCGCCACCGCCACACACGACTGGTCCCCCTTGATCACCGTACGCACCTGCCAGGGGGCGCCGAGATAGTCGTGCTTCCCGTCCAGGATCACGGCGTCCGGGCGTTCCGGCAGCGCCTCCAGCGCCCGGCACGCGGCCAGTCGCAGGGCGGCGGTCATACCCAGTTCGTCGATCTCCTCCGGCGAGGCGTGCCCCAGGGCGTGGGCGGTCACCCAGCATTCCAGTTCGGCGGCGAGTGCCTCCCGGCGCTTGGGCGAGAGCAGCTTGGAGTCGGTCAGTCCCTCGGGGGGCCGACGCAGTCCGGTGACCGCGGCGCACACGGTGACAGGCCCGGCCCACGCCCCGCGTCCGACCTCGTCGACACCGGCGATGATCCTGGCGCCGGTGGTGGCCCGGATCGAGCGTTCGACTCTGTGAGTAGGTGGTTCGTACGGCATGGCGCCAGCAAGGTTACGCCGCCCGCACCCACCGGGGACAACCGGATTCCCATCACGGTTCCGCCGCGGCCCGGAAGGCTCTGTTCCACCGGCCCCCGGGGCCCGGCCCGGAGGTGGTGGGCGGCAGGTTCCACCGGGCCCCCGGCCGACCGGACCCACTGGATCCGGCGGTATCTCATTCGCTTCCGTACAGCCCCGCGCGCCAGCTCGGCGACCCGCGGCTCGTCCCGTACGGCATCGCCGCCACGCATCGGCCCGGACGCGCCGGGCCGGGCCGTCCGGCCTCCGGAACACCTTCCGGGAGCCGCACGGCCGATGCGACGGCCTGGTCCGCGATCACCGCGTGACCGTTTTCGACGGTGGCGCCGTCACAGATGCGAACGGTCGCCGGGGCCACCCCGGCAGGCGGACGGAACCCGCGACTTCCGGTCAGGACCCGGCTGCGTCTCCCGGGTGGCGATTCCGCTCAGCCCGCAGACCTGTCCGTCGGCACCCAGGACGGCAGCGGCTCCGTGCGCTCCAGCCACTCGCCGGGCGGCCGTCCGGCGGCACCGGCGGCGACCACCCCTCCGACGATCGCGCAGGTCGTGTCCACGTCCCCGCCCACCTGGGCGGTGGTCCAGAACGCCTCCTCGTAGTCGCCCAGCGACCGGGCCGCCGACCAGAGCGCGAACGGCACGGTGTCGTGCGCGCTGGTCCGCCGCCCCCGGCCCAGGACCGCGGCGACGGTCGCCGCGTCCCCGTAGTCGAGCATGTCGCGGGCCCGGCGGAGCCCCTGGGCGACGGCGCTGCGCGGTACCAGGGCGATGACCCCGTCCAGCAGATCCCCCGGCTCGGGGGTACCGGCCGGGTCGGCGACGAGCGCCGCCGCAGCCGCCACGGCCATCGCCCCGACGACGGCCTCACGGTGCTGATGGGTGGTGTAGGAGGAGATCTCGGCCTGGTGGGTGGCCTGCTCGGGGTCGTCCGCGTACCACGCCCCCAGCGGCGCGACCCGCATCGCGGATCCATTGCCCCACGAACCCTGGCCGTTGAAAAGACCTGCGGCGAGTTCTCGCCAGTCGCCGCCCTCGCGGACCAGCCGGAGCATACGGTTGACGGCGGGGCCGTAGCCGCGGTCGAAGTCATGGCGTTCGGCGAAGGAGCGGGCCAGCGCGTCCTGGTCCACCCGGGCGTGCCGGGCCAGGACGGCCACCACCGAGCAGGCCATCTCGGTGTCGTCGGTCCACTGCCAGGAGCCCGGCGGCTGGGCGCGCCGCTTGAGCAGGGGGTGATGGGTCGGTACGAAGAACTGGGAGCCGAGGGCGTCTCCCACGGACAGTCCGCGCAGGCTGTCCAGGGCGCGTTCGAGGCGCCGGTCGCGATCGGAGTCAGCGGTCATCTTCCCGCCACTCTAACCGGTGACGCCGTACGGCTCGGGGGTACGCCACCGTGCGAAGGGCCGGTCGAGGGTGTAGCGCCCGTTCGGGCCGAGCTGGAGTATCCGGGTCTCGCCGTTGCCCGGATTGGAGAGCGACTCGAATTCCGCGACGCTCCAGTGGAACCAGCGCATGCAGAACAGGCGCATCGTCAGCCCGTGCGTCACCAGCAGGACGTTCGGCGGATGGTCCGGCGCCTCGAAGCTGCGGTGCAGACTCTCCAGGAAAGCGCCCACCCGGTCGTAGACATCCGCGCCGGACTCGCCCTGGGCGAAGCGGTAGAAGAAGTGGCCGTAGGCGTCGCGGTACGCCTTCTGGAGGCGTACGTCGTCCCGGTCCTGCCAGTTGCCCCAGTCCTGTTCCCGCAGCCGGGGCTCCTCGCGTACCCGGACCCCGGCCGGGTCGAGGCCGAAGGCCCGGAAGGTCTCATGGGTGCGCCGGTAGGGCGAGACATAGACACTGATCCGTTCCGGGCCGAACAGCTCGCGCAGCCGGGCGCCGGTCGCCTCGGCCTGGGCACGGCCGGTGGCGGTCAGTCTCAGCGCGTGGTCGGGCTCGCGCTCGTACACGGTGTCGTCGACGTTTCCCTCCGATTCGCCGTGCCGGACGAGGACGATGCGTCGCGGTCGTACCATGCCACGACCCTAGATCGGACCCGGCCGGGCCGGGCGGCCGGGACGGACCATCCGGTGGACATGCCTCGGCGCAAGGCTCTGAGCTGCGATGTCGTCAAAGGCCGAGCTCAGACCGTCCAGGACGGTTCCAGCTCGACCACGTCGCCGCTGAGGGCCGCGACGTCCGCCTCCGTCTGCGCCCGCAGCAGCAGCCGCTCCACCCGTTCCCTGCGGTACTTCCCGTGCTCGGCCTCGGACTGCCACATCGACATCACCAGGAACTCGTTCCCGGGCGCTTCCCCGAAGAGGCCTCGCACCATGCCGGGCGATCCGGCCATCGCCGGATTCCAGACCTTCTCCTGCATCAGCGCGTAGTGCTCGACCCGCTCCTCCCGCACCTTGCAGTGGGCGACCCGAACGACGTCGACGTCCCCGAACCGCGGCTCGAAGCCCGTCTTCACATCGAATCGGTGGTCGAACAGCCTGACCTGGGGTTCCCGGTACGTACCTGTCTGACCGGCCGCCAGCCGGTCGTGGGAGCGGGCCATGAACGAGTCGTAGAAGGTCCGGCTCTCCCAGAACGCAAAGACATGGGCGACATGGGGCCGCCCCCTGCTCCAGCCCCCGCCCTGGCCCCGGAATCCCGGCTCGCCGAGCAGCCCCGCCCATTTCCGCTGCCCCCGTTCGAAGCCACGTCGGTCGACCACGGAGCAGCGAATCCACTTGACCAGCACCGCGCCATCGTACGGCCCGGGACGGGACGCGGGTCGCGGCTGTTCGGTTCTCCGGGATGGGGCGAACGGAGGGGCGAAGCGTGTACGGCCGCGGGAAGGCCCGGCATCGACCCGGGCCGCTGGCGTACACCTGCCATTTCCTCGCCCCGCACCCCCGTCAGCGGCTACGGTCAACGGAGGGAGAGTCACCGGCAGTTATGGGGAGAGGATTTGTGGTGAGCAGCCCGAACAAAGGCGTCCGCACGGTCGAGGTGGCCCTGCGCTGGGATCCGAGTCCGATCGGCGGGGCACCCCACGATCTCGACATCGTCGCGGCGACCTACCGCAAGGACGCGCCGCAGGGGGATCCGGCATATGTCGTGCATTTCGACAGCCGCTCGCCCGACGGCACCATCACTCTGACCCGGGACAGCCGCACCGGTCAGGGGTTCGGCTCCGACGAGGTGATGAAGCTGGAGCTGGAGCGGCTGGCGGCGGATTACGGGCGGGTCGTGGTGGGGGTGGTGATCCAGCAGCGGGACGGCCGGCTCGCCTTCGGCGATGTGGCGAACACCCGGGTGGAAGTGACCGAGGGGTATACCGAGCTGGCGGGCCATGACTTCTCGGCCGTCTCCGGCGCCACGGCGGCGGTGATAGCGGAATTCGTCCGCGCCGACACGGGCGCCTGGTCCTTCAGAGACGCTGTACGCGGTTTCGAGACCGACCCGGAGTCCTTTGTCTCGGTGATGGGCCGGGGCTGATCCACCGGGGCCGAGAAGGCCCGGCGGGGCGCTCCGGCGACGGCGGCGGGGCGCCGACCGGTCACCCGGTCGACGCCCCGCACACGGTCAGCTGCAGCCGCTGGTGGAGCCGCAGCCCTCGCAGATGTAGCAGGAACCGGCCCGCTGCATCTTGGTTCCGCAGGAGAAGCAGAGCGGGGCGTCGGCGCTGATGCCCAGCTGCATCTCGACCAGCTCGGCCGAGGTGTGCGCCTGCTGCGGGGCGGGGGCGGCCGCCTTCGGCGCCGGGACCGGCACGATGTCCTGTCGGCGCGGCGCGGACTGCGCCAGCCCCTCCACGTCGACCTCGTCGTCCTCGATGGACGGCTCGTAGGAGCCGGTCTCCAGGTGGCGCTGGCGCTCCTCGGCGGAGTGGATGCCGAGCGCCGAGCGGGTCTCGAAGGGCAGGAAGTCGAGCGCCAGGCGGCGGAAGATGTAGTCGACGATCGACTGCGCCATCCGCACATCCGGGTCGTCCGTCATACCGGCCGGCTCGAATCGCATATTGGTGAACTTGGAGACATAGGTCTCCAGCGGCACCCCGTACTGCAGACCGACGGAGACGGCGATGGAGAAGGCGTCCATCATGCCCGCGAGGGTGGAGCCCTGCTTGGACATCTTCAGGAACACCTCGCCCAGACCGTCGTCCGGGTAGGAGTTGGCGGTCATATAGCCTTCGGCGCCGCCGACCGTGAAGGAGGTGGTGATCCCCGGGCGGCCCTTGGGCAGCCGCTTGCGGACCGGGCGGTACTCGACGACCTTCTCGACCGCGGCCCGGATGGTCTCCTCGGTCTTCTCGGTGATCTCCGCCTTCTCCTTCTCCTTGGTCTTGGCGGAGAGGGGCTGGCCGACCTTGCAGTTGTCGCGGTAGATCGCGAGCGCCTTGACGCCCATCTTCCACGCCTCGAAGTAGATCTCCTCGACCTCCTCGACGGTCGCCGACTCCGGCATGTTGACCGTCTTGGAGAGCGCGCCGGAGATCCAGGGCTGGATCGCGGCCATCATCCGGACATGACCCATGGCGGAAATCGACCGCTCACCCATGGCGCAGTCGAAGACCTCGTAGTGCTCGGTCTTCAGGCCGGGTGCGTCGACCACATTGCCGTGGTCGGCGATGTGGGCCACGATCGCCTCGATCTGCTCGGCCTGGTAGCCGAGTCGGCGCAGCGCCTGCGGCACGGTGCCGTTGACGATCTGCATCGAGCCGCCGCCGACGAGCTTCTTGAACTTGACCAGGGCGAGGTCCGGCTCCAGGCCGGTGGTGTCGCAGGACATCGCCAGACCGATGGTGCCGGTCGGGGCGATCACCGACGCCTGGGCGTTGCGGAAGCCGTTCTTCTCGCCGAGCCGGATCACGTCCTGCCAGGCTTCGGTCGCGGCGGCCCAGATCGGGGCGTCCAGGTCGTCCATCCGCTTGGCCGAGGTGTTGGCGTCGGCGTGCTGCCGCATGACGCGGTTGTGCGGCTGGGCGTTCCGGGCGTAGCCGTCGTACGGGCCGACGACGGCGGCCAGCTCGGCGGAGCGGCGGTACGACGTACCCGTCATCAACGAGGTGATGGCACCGGCCAGGGCCCGGCCGCCGTCGCTGTCGTAGGCGTGGCCGGTCGCCATGAGCAGGGCGCCCAGGTTGGCGTAGCCGATGCCCAGCTGGCGGAAGGCGCGGGTGTTCTCGCCGATCTTCTGGGTCGGGAAGTCGGCGAAGCAGATGGAGATGTCCATCGCCGTGATGACCAGCTCGACGACCTTGGCGAAGCGCTCGACGTCGAAGGACTGGTGGCCCTCGCCGTCGTCCTTGAGGAACTTCATCAGGTTCAGCGACGCGAGGTTGCAGGACGTGTTGTCCAGGTGCATGTACTCGCTGCACGGGTTCGAGCCGTTGATCCGGCCGGACTCGGGGCAGGTGTGCCAGTGGTTGATGGTGTCGTCGTACTGGATGCCGGGGTCGGCACAGGCCCAGGCCGCCTCGGCCATCTTGCGGAAGAGGGACTTGGCGTCGACCTCCTCGATGACCTCGCCGGTCATCCGGGCCCGCAGTCCGAAGGAGCCGCCCGACTCCACGGCCTTCATGAACTCGTCGTTCACCCGGACCGAGTTATTGGCGTTCTGGTACTGGACGGACGTGATGTCGTCCCCGCCCAGGTCCATGTCGAAGCCCGCGTCCCGCAGGGCGCGGATCTTCTCCTCTTCCTTGACCTTGGTCTCGATGAAGCCCTCGATATCGGGGTGATCGACATCGAGGATGACCATCTTGGCCGCCCGGCGGGTGGCCCCGCCGGACTTGATGGTCCCGGCGGAGGCGTCAGCTCCGCGCATAAAGGAGACCGGGCCGGAGGCGTTGCCGCCGGAGGAGAGCAGTTCCTTGGAGGAACGGATCCGGGAGAGGTTCAGACCGGCGCCCGACCCCCCCTTGAAGATCATTCCCTCTTCCTTGTACCAGTCGAGGATCGACTCCATGGAGTCGTCGACGGAGAGGATGAAGCAGGCGGAGACCTGCTGCGGCTGAGGGGTACCGACGTTGAACCACACCGGCGAGTTGAAGCTGAAGATCTGGTGCAGCAGGGCATACGCCAGCTCGTGCTCGAAGATCTCGGCGTCGGCGGGCGAGGCAAAGTACTTGTAGTCCTCACCGGCCTTCCGGTAGGTCTTCACGATCCGGTCGATCAGCTGCTTGAGGCCGGTCTCGCGCTGGGGCGTGCCGACGGCGCCGCGGAAGTACTTGCTGGTGACGATGTTGACCGCGTTCACCGACCAGAAGTCGGGGAACTCGACGCCGCGCTGCTCGAAGTTGATCGAGCCGTCGCGCCAGTTCGTCATGACGACGTCACGGCGCTCCCAGACCACCTCGTCGTACGGATGCACGCCGGGGGTGGTGTGGACGCGCTCGATCCGCAGGCCCTTGGCGACCTTGGCCCCCTTGGCTCGGGACCCTCGTGCCGGACCGCTCGTCGTCTCTGTCATGCCGCCTCCCATTTACGGGCAAAAACGCCCTGAAGTGCCCAGATCTTCCCGTGGCACTGTCTGTCTGTGATGCCGCGGGCGCTTCAAACGCCCATGGCTGATGTCATCGCCGCCCACGACTCGCCGGGACTCCGGCGGGCCGGGCCCGGACCGCGGTTCACGCGGTCGATCAGTCGGCGGCCCCGGCGGGCACGGGCACCTCTGCGGTGCCGTCTCCCGCGGTGGGTGGCCGCTGCACCCGCAGCTCCGCGATCGCGGCCTCGAAGTCCTCGAGCGAGTCGAACGCCCGGTAGACGGATGCGAACCGCAGGTACGCGACGAGGTCGAGTTCCTGCAGGGGGCCGAGTATGGCCAGACCCACGTCGTGGGTGGTCAGCTCGGCACTGCCGGTGGCGCGCACCGCCTCCTCGACCCGCTGGCCGAGCTGCGCGAGGGCGTCCTCGGTGACAGGTCGCCCCTGGCACGCCTTGCGCACTCCGGAAATGACCTTGGTACGGCTGAAGGGCTCGGTCACTCCACTGCGCTTGATCACCATGAGTGACGCGGTCTCCACCGTCGTGAAGCGACGGGAGCAGTCGGGGCACTGCCGACGGCGTCGGATCGACGTCCCGTCATCGGTGGTCCGACTGTCGACGACCCGGCTGTCGGGGTGCCTGCAGAAGGGGCAGTGCATGGTTCCCAACCCTCCCTCACGGCACGACTGAACAGCCCCGGCACACCTGCCGAAGCCCTTCGGAGCAAGCCCAAGCATAGGCGATGGTCCCGGCCTTGAAGCACCGGGGACCACAACTTGTGGGCCGTGCCCCCAATCCAACCACTACATCTGGGGTTTGCTCGTTGATTTCCCCAAGCGCGTGTCGCCCGGACCGCGAGGTGTCGCGGACGGCGTACGGCCGGTGACTCCATGGCATCGGGATACGCCGCGACGGCGCCGCCCGCCATCGAATCGCCGGGCGGGGCCGGGGTGGCGGAGGCTCGCCGGGCGGGCCGGACACGGCATCGCGGAGCCCGGCACGCCTTCCGCGCGCGCGGACCCGGAGTGACGACGGGGATCCGGTGACGAGCCTACGGGACGCGCGCGGCGTCGCCGAATTCCGGGGCGCGGGATGCGAGACTGGAGCTGATGGCACCCGGGCCCGGCGGGTCCGGCGGCTCCAGAAGATTCAGCCGCGGTACGGCTCCGCTTCCGCCGGCGAACCGGATCGGCCCGGCCCTCCGGGGCGGAAACCCGCGATTACCCCTGGCCGGGCCGGAATCCGGACGGGAATCGCGGACGGGAATGTCCGCCGAAGGCGGCGGGAAGGTCCGGAAGGCCCTCGATACCCGTCGGCGAGCGGGGCGAAAAGGGCTCCTCGAATAGGGATACCGGTACCGCCGCCCGGGATCCGGACCACGCCCTATCGAGACCCTCGACTCCTACACCCAAACGCATGTCCACGTAAGTCAATCAGCGTTTTTTCACTCGAACGTGTGTTTGGCGCAACCTTTCGAAACCTACTACCGTTGTTCAGCCAGGGAGACCATTCGAGAGGGGCCGACGTGACCACCACCGCAGACAGTGCCATCATCACCGCCCATGACCGGCCCCAGGGCCGATTCGAACCGGTGCACGCCGTGAAGGAAACGGGCCCGGAGGGCGCCGAGCCCGCCCGGCCCACTCGCGCGTTGCCCGGCCGACCTCCAGGTATCAGGGCGGACAGCAGCGGACTCACCGACCGGCAGCGGCGTGTCATCGAGGTCATCCGCGACTCCGTGCAGCGCCGGGGCTACCCGCCGTCGATGCGCGAGATCGGCCAGGCGGTCGGCCTGTCCAGCACCTCCTCCGTCGCCCATCAGCTGATGGCCCTGGAGCGTAAGGGCTTCCTCCGCCGCGATCCGCACCGTCCCCGGGCGTACGAGGTCCGCGGCTCCGACCAGCCCAGCGCGCAGCCCGCCGACACCACGGGCAAGCCCGCCGCGTCCTACGTCCCGCTGGTGGGCCGGATCGCCGCCGGTGGCCCCATCCTGGCCGAGGAGTCCGTCGAGGACGTCTTCCCGCTCCCCCGGCAGCTCGTCGGCGACGGTGAGCTGTTCGTACTGAAGGTCGTCGGCGACTCCATGATCGAGGCCGCGATCTGTGACGGCGACTGGGTGACCGTTCGCCGTCAGCCGGTCGCGGAGAACGGTGACATCGTGGCCGCGATGCTGGACGGCGAGGCCACGGTCAAGCGGTTCAAGCGGGAGAACGGCCATGTCTGGCTTCTCCCCCACAATGCCGCCTACCAGCCGATCCCGGGTGACGAGGCCACCATCCTCGGCAAGGTCGTCGCCGTACTGCGGCGGGTCTGAGACCCCGGCCGATCCAGACCGGCCCCGGGACCCACTGCGCCGGTCCCGGGGCCCTGTGGCTCCTCCTTCTTCCCTGCCGCCCCACCGGGCCGCCGTTCGGCGGCCCGGTGGGGCGGGCGCAAGAACCGCCTCCCTAGGCTCCGTCGGCCTTCGCGGTGGCGTCGATCGCGGACAGGGACCGCCGGACCTGGTTACGGTCGGTGGTGTACCAGAAGTCCGGCAGGGACGCCTTGAGGAAGCTGCCGTACCGCGCGGTGGCCAGCCGGGGGTCGAGCACCGCGACCACACCCCGATCCCCCGTCGCCCGTACCAGCCGTCCCGCTCCCTGGGCCATCAGCAGCGCCGCGTGGGTGGCCGCGACGGCCATGAAGCCGTTTCCGCCATCCTCCTCGACGGCCTTCTGCCGGGCGCTCATCAGCGGATCGTCGGGCCGGGGGAACGGAATCCGGTCCATGATCACCAGCTGGCAGCTCGGTCCCGGCACATCCACGCCCTGCCAGAGGGAGAGCGTGCCGAAGAGGCAGGTCCCGGGGTCCGCCGCGAAGTTCTTGATCAGCTCGCCGAGGGTCTCCTCGCCCTGGAGCAGAATCGGATGGTCGAGCCGCCCCCTCAGTTCCTCGGCCGCCGCCTGCGCGGCCCGCATGGAGGAGAACAGCCCCAGGGTCCGGCCGCCCGCCGCCTCGACCAGCTCGGCCAGTTCGTCCATCATGTCGCCGCGCGAGCCTTCCCGGCCCGGGGTCGCCAGATGGCGGGCGACGTACAGGATTCCCTGCTTGGGGTAGTCGAACGGCGAGCCGACGTCGAGCCCCTTCCACCGAGGCGCGTCGTCCCCCTCCGTACCCTCCGGCGGCAGGCCCAGGGACGCGCCGACCCCGTTGAAATCGCCCCCCAGCTTGAGGGTCGCGGAGGTCAGAACCACCGAGCGGTCGGTGAAGAGCTTCTCGCGCAGCAGACCGGAGACCTTCATCGGCGCGACACGCAAAGACGCGCCGAAGCGGTCGTGCCGCTCGTACCAGACGACGTCGTACTCGGAGCCCTGGGTGATCCGCTCGGCGACGCCGTGCACACTCTCGACGGAGGCGAGGGCCTGCTTCCGTACGGCGTCCTCGTCCTGGACGGACTTGTCACGGGTGGCGCCCAGCGCCGAGATCACCGTACGGGCCGCGTCGCGCAGGGACAGCAGCGCGTACCCCAGATCCTCGGGGATCTCCTCCAGCCGTCCGGGCAGGGCCACCTCCATGACCCGTTCGAAGGTCTCGGCGGCGGTCTGCAGGGCGTCGGCCGCCTTCTCGTTCACCAGCTTGGCCGCCCGGCGCACGGCCCGGTTGACCTGCCCGGGGGTCAGCTCGCCGGTGGCGGCGCCGGTCACCCGGGAGACCAGCTCATGGGCCTCGTCGATGATCAGCACCTCGTGCGGCGGCAGGACCGGGGCGCCCTCGATGGCGTCGATGGCGAGCAGGGCGTGGTTGGTGACGACGATCTCGGAGAGCTTCGCCCGCTCCCGGGCCATCTCGGCGAAGCACTCGGCGCCGTACGCGCACTTGCTCGCGCCCAGGCACTCCCGGGACGACACGGACACCTGGCCCCAGGCCCGGTCCGAAACGCCGGGGGTCAGCGCGTCGCGGTCCCCGGTCTCGGTCTCGTCGGCCCAGTCCCGCAGCCGGATCAGGTCCTGGCCGAGCTTGCTGGTGGGCGCCGCGGCCTCGAAGGGGTCGAAGAGCCCCTCCTCGTCGTCCTGCGGGACGCCTTCGTGCAGCCGGTGGAGGCAGAGGTAGTTCGACCGGCCCTTGAGCATGGCGAACTCCGGGCGCCGGCGCAGCAGCGGATGGAGTGCGTCGACCGTACGCGGCAGGTCGCGCTCGACCAGCTGGCGCTGGAGGGCCAGGGTCGCGGTGGCGATGACGACCCGTTCCCCGTGGGCCAGCGACGGAACCAGATACCCGAGGGACTTCCCGGTGCCCGTCCCGGCCTGGACGAGGAGATGGGTGCCGGCCTCCACGGCTTCGGCGACGGCCTCGGCCATCTGCATCTGACCGGGGCGTTCCGTACCGCCGACGGCGGTCACGGCGGCATGGAGGAGTTCGGGGAGGGATGGCTTCGTCATAGGCCGCCCACCCTACGTGCCACCACTGACAGCGGGCCGGGATCCGGCCGGATCCACCCGCAGGGGTGGGCGGGCCGCCCACGGAGGCCGCCCCCCGGCCGCCGTAGGGGCGGTCCCGGTACGGGCGCCGCTGTGCCGTCGCCACTCTGTAACAGCTCCGTCGCACCTCGGGTACGGCTCCCCCACGGCACCCGGCGGAGCTGAACACTGGCCCCCGCGGCTCCGTGTCCCGTACATGCCGACGGCACGCCACCGGCCCGGCGCCGGAGGCCCCGCCACGGCCCCGGCGCCCCTGGTGGGCGGCGACCTTGTAAGGTTCGCGGCGGCTCCGTCGAGTCGCGGCGGCCGGCCGCCGCGGCTCCCGGGCCCGTCCGGGCCCGGGACGCGGATCGGCCCGGCAGCACCGAATTACCGATGTTCAGGGGGATATCAGACATGCGACGCATGCGCCCGACGCTGGCGGCGGCCTCGATAGCCGTCGCCCTCGCGCTCACGGCCACCGCCTGCGGCGGCGACGAGAAGACCGCAGCCGACGGTCCGAAGCTGCCCACGAGCCTGCCCACCGACGGCCTGATCCCGGACGATCTCAAGGACCGTCTCAAGGAGCACGGGATCGACCTGGACAAGTGGCGCGACGGCGAGTGGAAGAACTGGGACAGGGAGACCTGGCTCCGCGAGGCCCGCGACTACATCAACCCCATCATCGAGGGGCTGTGGAACCCGGACCGGATGCGGGACGCCGAGAAGCCCGAGCAGCCGACGGACAATGACATCTCGGGCGACCAGGGAGTCACCGATCCCACTCCGGCCCGGGTGTCGGCGCGGCCCGTCAGCCCCCCGTACCGGTCCAGCGCGCCCGAGGCGGGCAAGGTCTTCTTCGACGGGCCGAAGGGTTCCATGGTCTGCTCCGCGACCGTGGTGAAGGACCCGGCGAACCCGGGCAAGTCCAATCTGGTGTGGACCGCCGGGCACTGCGTCCACGCGGGCAGCAAGGGCGGCTGGTACCGCAACATCGCCTTCGTCCCCTCCTACAACGACGGCGCCAGGCCCTCCGGGGCGCTGGAGAGCACCCCCAAGGAGCAGGTCGCCCCGCACGGTGTGTGGTGGGCCGACTGGGCACAGACCTCCGACCAGTGGATCGCGCAGGGCGCCACGTCCGGCGGCCGGGGAGCGCCCTACGACTTCGCCGTCGTCCATGTCACCCCGGAGAAGGGCGGCACGGGCAAGTCTCTTGAGGAGACGGTCGGTTCGGCGCTGGAGGTCGACTTCGACGCCCCGGCCGCCGCGAAGATCGACCGGCTGCGGGCCACCGGCTACCCGGCGGGGCCGCCCTTCGACGGCCAGCGGATGTTCCAGTGCGCGGACCGGCCCGGCCGGCTCTCCGTCAAGGCCGACCAGCCGACGATGTACCGGATCGGCTGCACCATGACCGCCGGTTCGTCCGGCGGCGGCTGGATCGCCGAGGGCGCCGACGGCAAGCCCGCCCTGGTCTCCAATACGTCCATCGGACCGGTGTCGGCGGGCTGGCTGGCCGGTCCCCGGCTGGGCGCCGAGGCCAAGGGCGTCTACGAGGCCGTCAGCAAGAAGTTCGCCGGACGGTAGCGGCGCCGGGGCCGGCGATCGTACGGGTGATCACGCCATCCGCCCCCGCCCTCCGGATCCGGTCGGGTCCCGTGCCGCGCCGAGGCACGGGACCCTCCGTTCTCTCCCGTCCCTCTCTCCTCACTCCCCCGCCCCGCCGGGCCCGGGGACGCCCTTCCGCACGATCCAGGAGATCCGTTTCCCATGCGCCCGATACGCCCGCTGCTGACCGCCGTCGGTCTGGCCTCGGCACTGGTCCTGACCACGGCCTGCGGGCAGAGCGACGACCGCGCGTCCGACGAGCCCCGCGCGTCCGCCCCCGCCCCGGGACCCGGTGTCGGTGCGGGCGGTTCGTCCCCGTCGCCGTCCGCGTCGCCGTCGGCCACGAAGGCACCGAGTCCGGCGGCGGACGACGCCGACCGCCCCTCCGCCTCCTCCGGCGGCCCGGCCGCCGAGCGCCGGGGTTCCGGGCGCGGCACCGTGGACGAGAAGAAGTGGCGCGAAGGCGGCTGGCGGGACTGGGACCGGAAGAAGTGGCCGCGGGAGCCGGACGAGTTCGTCAATCCGGTGATCGAGGACCACTGGGTGCCCGACCGGATGGTCGACGCCGAGCCGCCGGACCGGACCGTCGATCCGGGCGGCGGCCCCGACACGGGTACCGGGACCGTCGAGGAGGACGGCTCGGACCCGGAGCCGTCGGCCGTCCGGGCCCGGGCGGAACGGACACCGTACCGGCAGTACGCGGCGACCTCGGGCAAGGTCTTCTTCGACGCCCCCGAGGGCACGATGGTCTGCTCGGGAACCGTGGTGAAGGACCCCGCGAACCCGGGCAGGTCCAATCTGGTGTGGACCGCCGGGCACTGTGTCCACGCGGGCGGCCGGGGCGGCTGGTACCGCAATATCGTCTTCGTCCCGGCCTACAACTCCCGGGCGCTCCCCGCGCGCGAGCTGACGTCCGCCGCTCCGGAAGACGTCGCGCCGTTCGGCTCGTACTGGGCGGACGGCGTGGCCACCTCCGACCGGTGGATCCGGACCGGCGACGCGTCGGACGGCACCGGCGCCTCCCATGACTACGCGGTCGTCCGGGTGAAGCCCGAGCCGGGGGCCGCCTCGCTGGAGGAGACCGTCGGCGGCGCCCTAGGCATCGACTTCGCGGCGCCCGCGCCGAACGAGGTGGCGTCCCTCGCCATCCGGGGTTATCCCGCGGCCCGCCCGTTCAACGGCGCGCTGATGCACTCCTGCACGGGCCGCCCCGGCCGGTTCGCCTTCGAGAGCGGTGAACCGGTGATGTGGCGGATGGGCTGCACCATGACCGGCGGCTCATCGGGCGGGGGCTGGTTCACCGACCGGGCCGGTACGCCCGTACTCGTCTCCAACACCTCCATCGGCCCGGCCGACCCGATCTGGCTGGCCGGACCCCGGCTGGGGAAGGACGCCGAGCGGATCCTCGCCTCCATGAGCACCCCGGCCATGAGCGTCCCGGCGACGCCCGCGGCGCCCTGAGCCGGGCCTGAAACGGGCCTGAGACGGCGAACGCGCCCGTTTCCCCGCCGCGCGAACGGCGGGGAAACGGGCGCGATGTTCTTTAGGCGGCCCCGGGGGCGAAAGGCTAGCTGCCGACCAGGGCGTACGGAGCGAGAGCCGAGGCCAGCTCCTCATGGACCCGGGCCTTGAGCAGCGTGCCTTCCGAGGTGTGCTCCTCGGAGAGGATCTCGCCGTCCACATGGACCCGGGAGACCAGGCCGCCCTCGGTGTACGGCACGAGCGCCTCGACCTCCACCTCCGGCCTGGGCAGTTCGAGGTCGATCAGACCGAGCAGCTCCTCGATGCCCTGGCCGCTGCGGGCCGATACGGCGATCGCCCGCCGCTCGATCCTCAGCAGCCGCTGGAGCACCAGCGGATCGGCCGCGTCCGCCTTGTTGATCACCACAATCTCGGGCACGTCGACCGCGCCCACCTCGCGGATCACCTCACGTACGGCGGCCAGCTGCTCCTCCGGCACCGGATGCGATCCGTCCACCACATGGAGGATCAGATCGGCGTCACCGACCTCCTCCATCGTGGAGCGGAACGCCTCCACCAGATGGTGCGGAAGATGGCGGACGAATCCGACCGTGTCGGCGAGGGTGTAGAGCCGCCCGCTCGGGGTCTCGGCCCGGCGGACCGTGGGGTCCAGGGTGGCGAACAGCGCGTTCTCCACCAGGACTCCGGCGCCCGTGAGCCGGTTGAGCAGGGACGACTTTCCGGCGTTGGTGTATCCGGCGATCGCCACCGACGGCACCTTGTGGCGTCGGCGCTCCTGCCGCTTGATCTCACGGCCGGTCTTCATGTCCGCGATCTCACGGCGCATCTTCGCCATCTTCTCGCGGATCCGGCGACGGTCCGTCTCGATCTTGGTCTCACCGGGGCCCCGGGTGGCCATACCGCCGCCCCCGCCGCCGCCCATCTGCCGGGAGAGCGACTGGCCCCAGCCACGCAGCCTCGGCAGCATGTACTGCATCTGGGCGAGCGCGACCTGCGCCTTGCCCTCCCGCGACTTGGCGTGCTGGGCGAAGATGTCGAGGATCAGGGCCGTACGGTCGACGACCTTGACCTTGACGACGTCTTCCAGGTGGATCAGCTGGCCGGGGCTCAGCTCACCGTCGCAGACCACCGTGTCCGCGCCGGAATCGAGGACGATGTCCCGCAGCTCCTGGGCCTTGCCCGAGCCGATGTAGGTGGCCGGGTCGGGCTTGTCCCGGCGCTGGATCACTCCGTCGAGCACCTGCGCGCCCGCCGTCTCGGCCAGCGCGGCCAGCTCCGCGAGGGAGTTCTCGGCGTCCCGCACGGTGCCCGAGGTCCAGACACCTACCAGCACGACTCGTTCGAGCCGCAGCTGGCGGTACTCGACCTCGGTGACGTCCTCGAGCTCGGTGGAGAGTCCCGCCACGCGCCGCAGCGCCGCACGCTCGGAGCGGTCGAACTGGTCGCCGTCCCGGTCTCCGTCGATCTCGTGGCTCCAGGCGACGTCCTCTTCCATCAGGGCATCGGCCCGAAGGCTCTCCGTGCGCGTCTGAGCGGAGCTCTGCTGGTCCTGGGAAGGGGATGAAGAGGAGGTCATTGGATCCTTACGTCGATGGGAGAGGAACTTGCGCTCTTCGTCGGAGCGGCCCGGTCGTCCCGGCCGGAGCCCGCCACGGCTCCTCCGGTACGGCCTTCGTCGATCACAACGCGTGACGCTCCCGGATGATTCCCCGGTCCGCCGGTCCGGATGCCTCTCCGGGCCGTCGGGACGGCGCGGCGTCGGCGACAGGTCGATGGTCGCATGCCGTGCTCGGGCCCGTCACCCCGGTTTCGCCGCGGTCCCGGGCCCGGCGGCGGGTGGCTGCGGGGCGGGCGAGGCGGTCTGCGGAGGCGTGCTCCGCCACTCCGGGTGCCCGGGCATGGGCGGGGTCCGCTCCTCGTACAGCCACGACCGGAAGAAGGCGTTCAGATCGCGTCCGGCGATCCGGGACGCCAGCCGGGCGAAGTCGGCGCTGCCCGCCGTGCCGTCCCGGAACTCGCGCACCCACGCCCGTTCCAGCCGCTCGAAGGCGTCCGTACCGATCGTCTGCCGCAGCGCGTAGAGGACCAGGGCGCCGCCGTCGTACACGACGGGCCGGAAGAGGCTGATCTTCCGGCCCGGGGTCGGGGGCCGGGGGGCCGCCGGAGGGCCGCCGTCCGCCCGCCACTGGTCGGAGCGGCGGTACGCCTCGCGCATCCGGTACTCCAGGGTGTAGCCGCCGCCCTCCTCGGCGTAGAGCGACTCGTACCAGGTGGCGTGGCCCTCGTTCAGCCACAGATCCGACCACTCGCGGGGAGTGACGCTGTCGCCGAACCACTGATGCGCCAGTTCGTGCACCATGATCGAGTCGACGTACCACTCGGGATAGGCCGGACCGAACAGGGCCCGCTCGAACAGCGAGAGGGTCTGCGTCTCCAGCTCGAAGCCGGTATTCGCGTCGGCGATCAGGACGCCGTACGTCTCGAAGGGGTACCGGCCGACTCGGCTCTCCAGCCACTCCATCTGGGCGGGTGTCTTCCGCAGCCAGGGCTCCAGCTCCTCTTGGTCCGCGGCGGGGACGACGTCGCGGATCGGCACCCCTCGGGGCCCTTCGCGGGTCGGGACGGCGGACCGTCCGATGGAGACCTGGGCCAGCTCGGTCGCCATGGGGTGGCGGGTGCGGTAGACCCAGGTGGTGGTGGTGCCGTTGTCGGTGCGCCGTTTGCGAACCCCGTTGGCGACCGCGGTCAGTTCGTCGGGGGCGGTGATCCGGAAGGTGAAGTACGCCTTGTCCGCGGGGTGGTCGTTGGAAGGGAAGACCCGGTGGCCCGCGTCGGCCTGGTTCGCCATGGCCAGTCCGTCGCCGGTACGGATCCATCCCCCGGCGTTGCGGGGGCCGCGCGGGTCGCTGGTGTGCCGGACGGTGATCCGCGCCAGGCTGCCCCGGTCGAGGGGCCGCTCGGGCTGGACGACCAGATCCTCCTCGACGGTGGCGAATCCGGCGGGCGAACCGTCGACCTCGACGGAGCCGACGGTCCCGTGGGTGAAGTCCAGGTTGAGACGCTCCAGCCGGTCGGTGAGCCGGACGTCGAGGACGGTGACGGCGTCCAGCGGCTCGGTGTTGGCGCCCCGGTAGGTCAGGCCGATGTCGTAGGCGATCACGTCGTAGCCGGGGTTGCCGAGCGTCGGGAAGAGGGGGTCGCCGATCCCCAGGGCGACCGGGGAGGGCGGTGGCAGTACGGCGGCGACCAGAGCGGCGCACGCGGCCCCGAGGACGGCGGCCCGCAGCGGTCTGCGGACGGGCCCGGGGACCCTGAAGCGCCGGGAGACGGGCCGGGCTGTGGTGGGCGGCATGTGCTACGGCTACCAGCGCGCCGCCGCGCGCGGGCGGCGGCGCGCGTCGGTTCCCCCGAACGGGTCAGGCGGTGGCCGCCGGATGCTGGGTGCGGCTGACGTCGTAGACCCCGGCGACCCCTCGCATCGCCCGCATCAGCGACGGCAGCCGGGCCGCGTCGGGCAGGCTCAGGGTGTACGTGTGCCGGACGCGCTGCTCGCTGGGGGGTTCCACGGTGGCGGAGACGATGGCCGCGCCCTCGGCGGCGATGGCCTCGGTCAGATCGGCCAGCAGCCGGGAGCGGCCGAAGGACTCGGCGACCAGGGTGACCCGGCAGTCCGTGGCCTCGCCCCAGCGGACCGGCACCGGCTGCCGGTCGAGGGACCGCATCCGCGAAACGGCGGGGCATTTTTCGCGGTGGACGGTGATCACGCCGCCGCGGACGGGGAAGCCCGTGACGGCGTCGGGCGGGACGGGCGTACAGCAGCCGGCCAGCCGTACGGTCATCGGCTCGGCGTCCGGGTCCGCCTCGGGGAGGTCGATCAGCGCGTTCGCGCCCTCCGGACGGTCCGGGGCCACGGGCAGCGGTCTGCGAGGGGCGGCGGCGGGCGGAGCGGCGTCTTCCGGATGACTGTCGAGCCAGGCGCCGATGGCGATCCGGGCGGCGGGTGTCCGGGCGTGGTCGAGCCAGTCGGGGGAGGGCCCGGAACCGGTCTCCCGGGACGCGCCCCTGGCCCCCTCGTCGGCGAGCAGCAGCTGTACGGTGTCGCCGTCCTTGAGGACGGTCCCCAGGGCGGCGAGGCGGCCGTTGACCCGGGTGCCGATACAGGAGTGGGCCCGCTGCCCGTACTGGGCGTAGGCGGCGTCCACACAGGTCGCTCCGGCGGGCAGACCGAGGGTGCCGCCGTCGGCGCGGAAGACCGCGATCTCCCGGTCCTGGGCGAGGTCGGCGCGCAAGGAGGTCCAGAAGGCGTCGGAGTCCGGGGTGGCCTCCTGCCAGGCGAGGAGGCGGGAGAGCCAGCCGGGGCGGGTGGGGTCGGCCCGCTCGCCGTCGGCGGTCTCGCCGGGGGCCGCCGGGTCGGGGTCCGCGGCACCGGTCTCGGCCGTGGCGTACGGATTGCCGAGGGCGATCACCCCGGCCTCGGCCACCCGGTGCATCTGGTGCGTACGGATGAGGACTTCGGCGACGGCGCCGTCCGGGCCCGCGACGGCGGTGTGCAGCGACTGGTAGAGGTTGAACTTGGGGGCGGCGATGAAGTCCTTGAACTCGGAGACCACCGGCGTGAAACAGGTGTGCAGTTCACCGAGGACGCCGTAGCAGTCGGCGTCCTCGCCGACCAGGACGAGCAGCCGGCCGAAGTCCGTGCCGCGCAGCTCGCCCCGTTTCCCGGCCACCCGGTGGACGGAGACGAAGTGGCGGGGCCGGATATGGACCTCGGCGGCGATACCGGAGTCCCGCAGTACGGTGCGGAAACGTTCGGCCACGGTGTCGAGTACGGCCCGGGCGGTGGAGTTCTCCGCGATCAGGGCTCTGGTCCGCTCGTACTCGGCGGGGTGGAGGATCGCGAAGACCAGGTCCTCCAGCTCCGTCTTGAGCGCCTGGACCCCGAGCCGTTCGGCGAGGGGGATCAGGACGTCCAGGGTGACCTTGGCGATCCTGACCTGCTTCTCGGGTCGCATCACCCCGAGAGTCCGCATGTTGTGCAGCCGGTCGGCGAGTTTGATGGACATCACCCGGACGTCGTCGCCGGTGGCGACGAGCATCTTCCGGAAGGTCTCGGGCTCGGCGGCGGCGCCGTAGTCGACCTTCTCCAGTTTGGTGACCCCGTCGACGAGATAGGCCACCTCGGCACCGAACTCCCGCTCGACCTGTTCGAGCGTCACATCGGTGTCCTCAACGGTGTCGTGGAGCAGAGACGCCGTCAGGGTCGTGGTCTCGGCGCCGAGTTCGGCCAGGATCAGGGTGACGGCCAGCGGATGGGTGATGTACGGCTCGCCGCTCTTGCGGAACTGTCCCCGGTGGGACGACTCGGCGAGGACGTACGCCCGGTGCAGCGGCGCGAGATCGGCGTCCGGGTGGTGGGCCCGGTGGACGTCCGCCACATGTCCGATGGCGTCGGGCAGCCGGTGCCGGGCGGCGGGCCCCAGCAGTGCCGCGCGGCCCAGCCGGCGGAGGTCGATCCGCGACCGGCCGCGTCGACGGCTGTGGGCACCAGGGTTGGCGGCCTCTGCACTCATGGGGCACCTCCGCGCGGATTCGATACGCAACGCCCGGCGGTTGGCGGAGCGTTCGTGCCCCCGGGGCCGGTGCTTGATGCTACCGAGCCCACCACGTGGAGCAGTCCGGCTCTCGCCGAGCGTGAACCGGATCACCCGTTCGAGCGAAGCTCTATGCGTCGGCGGTTTCGGAGCGTACGAAGAGGGCAGGCCGGATGTGACCCTCAGCGACGATCGTGGCGGGGCCCGTCATCTCGACCTCCCCGTCCGGCCGCTCCGTGATCACCAGCCGTCCGCCCGGCAGATCGACGGTGTACGTGGCGGGGACCCCGGTCAGCGCCGGGTCGGCGCCGTCCCGGCGGGCCGCCGCCACGGCGACGGCGCAGGCACCGGTACCGCAGGAGCGGGTCTCCCCGGAGCCCCGCTCGTGGACCCGCATGGCGACGTGGCGCTCCCCACGGTCGACGACGAACTCCACGTTCACCCCTTGCGGATAGACCTCGGCGGGGGCGTACTCCGGCGCGGTGCGCAGTTCGCCCGCCTGGTCGAGATCGGCCACGAAGGCGACGGCGTGCGGATTGCCCATATCGACCTGGCGGGCGGGCCAGCTCAGCTCGCCGACGGTGACGGTGACGTCCTGGCCGGGGAGTACCGCGCGCCCCATCCGGACGGTGATCTCCCCGCCGTCGGGGTCGCCCGCGGGGCCCTTGGCGATATGGACCTTCTTGACGCCGCCCCGGGTGGCCACGGCCAGCTCTCCGGCCCCGGCGCGGCCCGCGTACTGGAGGTAGCGGGCGAAGACGCGTACGCCGTTGCCGCACATCTCGGCGACCGAGCCGTCGGCGTTGCGGTAGTCCATGAACCACTCAGCCTCGTCCGCGAGGTGGCGCGCCTCGGGGTGGGCGGCGGAGCGGACCACGTGCAGCACGCCGTCGCCGCCGATCCCGGCCCGCCGGTCGCAGAGCCGGGCCACGGCCGCCGGGGAGAGGTCGAGGTCGTTCTCCGGGTCCGGGACGATGACGAAGTCGTTCTCCGTGCCGTGCCCCTTGAGGAAGGCGACCGGCCCGGCCGGAGGTGCGGTCTCGTACGGGGGGCGCGAAGGCTCTGCGGTGCTCACGCCGTCCATCGTACGAGGACGACCGGCACACGGGCCCCGGACGGGCCCGGAGGCCCCTGGTCCCGTGGCGGTACGGCCGCGGGCACGGGGCGGTGGGGCCCCGGGGCGGGGCTGTCATTGCCGTGCGGGATGTCTTCGGAGGACTCCGGCGATGCCAAGGGGCACCGCCGCGCCCGGGGCTGCGCCCGTATGCCCGGCGCACGCGCCGGAGGCCATGGCCGGGACGGCCGGGGACCGGCTAGCGCAGCCGGGCGACCCGCCAGACGGCCAGGGCGACAGCGACGGCGGCCACCCCGACATAGAGCGCGAGCACTCGCCAGTCCGGTCGCTCGCCCGAGCCCCGGGACGGCAGTCCGGGCCAGGTGTACCCCACCCGGCGGGCCGCCATCACACCCCATCCGGCGGCGCAGCAGCTGAGCAGCAGACCCAGCATGGCGACGACGGCGCCCGCCTCGCCGGTGCCGAAGGCGAGCGGGAAGGCGAACATCAGGGAGCCGACGGCGGCGAGGACGACGATGGGCGCGAGCTGCCAGATCCGCAGCTTGCGGGCGGGGCGCAGCTCGACCTCGACCTCGTCCGTGACGATCTCCTGGTCGTCCGGGCCGTCGGGGCTGAGCCCGGGCGCGCCGTCGACGACATCACGTGGCTGCTGCTCGGTGTCGTGAGGGCCGGCCTCCATCGCCACGCGCCCTCCCAACTCGGACTCCACGTCGATCGATGCTCGATGATGGCACGGCCTGAGGTGTCTGGATGACGGGCGTGGCGTCCCGATGCCATCACGTGATCAGGCTGTGACCGCTCGTTCGATCAACGCCAGCGCCTGCCGCGGAAGTTCCCCCCGGTCCGCCGCGGCCCCACTGAGCCAATGCACCCGGGGGTCCTTCCTGAACCAGGAATCCTGACGGCGCGCGAAGCGTTTGGTGGCGCGTACGGTCTCGTCGCGCGCCTCCTGCTCGGTGCACTCCCCGGCCAGGGCGGCGAGGATCTGCTGGTAGCCGAGGGCGCGGGAGGCGGTCAGTCCCTCCCGCAACCCCCGCCCCTCCAGTTCGCGTACCTCGTCGACGAATCCGGCCTCCCACATCACGTCGACCCGCCGGGCGATGCGCTCGTTCAGCTCCGGCCGGGCGACGTCGACCCCGATCTGCACGGTGTCGTAGACCGACTCGTGGCCGGGGAGATTGGCCGTGAAGGGCCGTCCCGTGATCTCGATCACTTCGAGGGCGCGGACGATCCGGCGGCCGTTGCCGGGGAGGATCGCCCGGGCCGCCTCGGGGTCGGCGGCGGCGAGCCTGGCGTGCAGTACGCCGGGGCCCGAGAGCTCCAGCTCGCCTTCCAGCCGGGCCCGGATCTCCGGGTCCGTACCGGGGAACTCCAGGGCGTCGACGGCGCCGCGTACATAGAGTCCGGAGCCGCCGACGAGGACGGGCGTACGGCCTTCGGCGAGCAGCCGGTCGATCTCGGCCCGGGCGCGCCGCTGGTACTCGGCGACGCTGGCGGCCTCGGTGACGTCCCAGATGTCGAGGAGCCGGTGGGGGACGCCGCCGCGTTCCTCGACCGTCAGCTTGGCGGTGCCGATGTCCATCCCCCGGTAGAGCTGCATGGAGTCGGCGTTGACGACCTCACCGCCCAGCTCGCGGGCGAGGAAGACACCCAGATCGGACTTTCCGGCCGCGGTGGGACCGACGACGGCGATGACCCGCGGCGCGGGGGCTGCACTACTCACCGTCCCAGTCTCCCAAACCCGCGGGAGGTGTCCCCGATCGGGCGAGGTGACGGGGCGGCGGGGACTTCGTTCCTGTTGCGGAGGCGCGGGCACCGGTTCGCGGCTCCGGGCCGGCGGTACGAGCCGGAGGCCCGGGGCCACGGGGCGCGGCGCGCAACGAGGACGTATGGAGGGCTCATGAGCGTGTGGTCATGGTTCGGACGGAAGAAGAAGGCGGCGGCCGGGACCGGGGAGCCCGCGGCGGCGGAACCGGAGACGGGGACGGAGGCGGCCGCCTCCGGTGACACGCCGGGCGGGGAGGCGATCCCGGCGGACACCGTCGGTGGCGAGAAGGGCGAGGAGACGGCAGGGTGCCCGGCCGCGGCCGCGGAGAGCGCCGTCGGGGCGGGGGTGGGGATCCCGCGTCAGCAGTCGGCGGGCGATGTCGAGGGCAGCGAGGCGGGCGAGAGCGCGCGCCAGTAGGGGTGCACACCGGACGGATCACCGCAAACGCGAAACCGCCGCCGGTTTGTCACACTGGATGTCACCAATCGCTCACGAGGGAAGGTGGCCCATGGGTCTCATGGACACGCTGAAGGCCAAGCTCGCCCCGGCCAAGGAGAAGGTCTCCGACCTCGCGCAGCAGCACGGGGACAAGATCGAGCACGGTCTGGACAAGGCCGCCAAGGCGGTCGACTCGCGGACCAAGGGCAAGTACAGCGGCAAGATCGAGACGGGGACCGGCAAGGCCAAGGAGGCCCTGGGCCGGATCGCCCACAAGGACGACGACGGCGGCACTCCCCCGCCGCCCGCGTCGCCCCCGCCGGCCGCCTGAGCGGCGGTCGAGCGCTTTCTCCCCACGGCCGAGGGCCGCGGAGCCGTCCGCTCCGCGGCCCTCGGTTCGGCGTGGGCCCGGTCGGATCGTTCCGGCCGGATCGGTATCAGGGGCGCGGGGCGTCTCCAGGCGGCCCGGCGCGGGCTGCCGGTACTCCGCGCGGTCCGTCAGGTCCAGGTGGCGACGAGATAGCCGACGCCGTACGGGGCCTCGTCGGCGAGCAGCGTCCCGGTCGGCACGGTGCCGTCCGCGGCCCCGGCCAGGACCTGCCAGGGCGCCCGGCCCGCGGCCTTCAGCTCTTCCGCCAGTACGGGATCGAGTGCGGCCAGCGCCCCGGTGTCGGCGGCGGCGAGCGCCCGGGCGACGCTCTCGTCGAAGGCGGTCGCCCGGTCGTCGAGATAGCCCGGCGCCTTCACCGTACGGCAGGCGCTGCCGTCCCCCATGACCAGCAGGGCCACCCGCCCGGCCCGTGCCGCCGTCTTCCGGCCCTCGGCGGCGCACGCCCCGGGCGCGAGCCGCTCGTCCACCGCGAGCCCCTCCACGGGTGCGGACGACCATCCCACGCGGGCGAGCAGCCAGGCGCCGACGGCGAGCGGATACGGCAACGGGCGTGCGCCCGGCTCTCCCGGGCCGAGCCGGACCTCGGTGTCGACGCCGAAGCCCCGGAAGTCCCCGGTGGCACCGGAGGGGTACGGTCCGGCCGCGTCGGGCTCCGCCGGGCCGACCACCACGAGCAGGTCGGGGCGGGCCGCCGCCAGGACCCCGACGGCGTCGAGGCAGGCGGCTCGTACGGAGTCGAGTTCGGGGGCGGCGCCGGTGGCCACCTCGGGGACGAGCAGCGGCGGACACGGGCACACGGCGGCGGCGACAAGCATGATCGGCAGCCTAGTGCGTACCGGAGCGCCCGGCCCCGGGCCCCTGTCGCGGGGCCCGGGCGGCGGCCGGCGCCCCGGGGGGCGTACGGACCGAGGGGTACGGATCAGAGCGCGCAGCCGGGCACGGCCGGGGCGGGCAGGGGCGCCGGAACGCCGACCGACGGCAGGCCCAGCATCACGCCCGCGGGCTTCGGGGCCGCCGCTTCCTGCCGCTTCTGCCAGGCGTCACCGGCCCGCGTCCGGCGGACCGCGGACACCGCGCCCTCGGCGAGCAGATGGTGCGGGGCGGCGTAGGTGATCTCGACGGTGACCACGTCGCCCGGCCGCACCTCCCCCTCGGGCTGGGTGAAGTGGACGAGGCGGTTGTCGGGGGCGCGGCCGGAGAGGCGGCGGGTCGCGCCGTCCTTGCGGCCCTCGCCCTCGGCGACCATCACGTCGAGGGTCCGGCCGACCTGCTTCTTGTTCTCCGCCCAGGAGATCTCCTCCTGGAGGGCGACCAGGCGTTCGTACCGCTCCTGGACGACCTTCTTGGGGATCTGGCCGTCCATGGTGGCGGCGGGGGTGCCGGGGCGCTTGGAGTACTGGAACGTGAAGGCGTTGGCGAAACGTGCCTCGCGGACCGTGTGCAGCGTCTGCTCGAAGTCCTCCTCGGTCTCGCCGGGGAAGCCGACGATGATGTCGGTCGAGATGGCGGCGTGCGGGATCGCGGCGCGCACCTTCTCGATGATCCCGAGGAAGCGCTCCTGACGGTACGAGCGGCGCATCGCGCGCAGGACCGTGTCCGAGCCGGACTGGAGCGGCATGTGGAGCTGGGGCATCACATTGGGCGTCTCGGCCATGGCGGCGATGACGTCGTCGGTGAAGTCGCGGGGGTGCGGGGAGGTGAACCGGACGCGCTCCAGGCCGTCCACCCGGCCGCAGGCCCGCAGCAGCTTGCTGAACGCCTCGCGGTCGCCGATGTCGGAGCCGTAGGCGTTGACGTTCTGGCCGAGCAGGGTGATCTCCGATACGCCCTCGGCGACCAGGGCCTCGATCTCCGCGAGGATGTCGCCCGGCCTGCGGTCCTTCTCCTTGCCGCGCAGGGCCGGGACGATACAGAAGGTGCAGGTGTTGTTGCAGCCGACGGAGATGGAGACCCAGGCAGCGTAGGCGGATTCGCGGCGGGTGGGCAGCGTCGAGGGGAACGCCTCCAGCGATTCCGCGATCTCGACCTGCGCCTCCTCCCGCACCCGGGCACGCTCCAGCAGGACGGGCAGCTTGCCGATGTTGTGCGTACCGAAGACGACGTCCACCCAGGGGGCCCGGCGCACGATGGTGTCGCGGTCCTTCTGGGCCAGACAGCCGCCGACGGCGATCTGCATCCCGGGGCGCCCGGCCTTGCGGGGGGCGAGCCGGCCGAGGTTGCCGTAGAGCTTGTTGTCGGCGTTCTCACGGACCGCGCAGGTGTTGAAGACGACGACGTCGGCGTCGCCGTCGGAGCCTTCGGGGGCGCGGACGTATCCCGCGCCCTCCAGCAGACCCGAGAGCCGCTCGGAGTCGTGGACGTTCATCTGGCAACCGTAGGTCTCGACACGGTACGAGCGTGGGAGTTCCGTCATGTCGGTTCCTTCTGGTCAGACTGTCCGTCAGTTCGCCACCATCACTCTCAGTGAGAGGCTGCTGAGGAAGTCTACCGCCGACAGCTACATGCAGACGATTCGTCATCTGGGGATGGATGAGACCCCTATGGAGGACGTTTCTCTTCGCTTCCTTCATGAGCGTCTGCTGACTGTCACCAACGTAAACACTAAGCGAAAGCACACTGTTGCTCTTAGGAGCATCTTCAGGGACTACCTTCCCAACATCAAGGAACTCAAGATTGGGAAGAGCGTTCCTCGCGTCTATGACTTCCCGACCGAAGAAGTCATGCGCTCCGTCATTGAAGCGTCTCCCTATCGCTTCTACGGACTCCTCATGATGTTTGCTGGACTAAGGGTTGGCGAAGCGTGTGCAGTCACCTCAAAGGACATCAAGGGGAACGTCCTTAAGGTTCACAGGCAAAGGGATGAAGACGGAACTCTCGTCTTGGCTAAGACTCAGGGAGAAGTCATCGTTCCTGACTGGCTTGCCGTGGAAATCAAGAAGCACGTGGCAAAGGTGGTCACTCCTGGTGCGGTAAGGGAATCCCTCTGGCGTTACGCACAGAAGCAAGAGACTCACGTAAACCCGCATCTCTTCCGACACTGGTATGCAACTCGACTGGTGAAGAACAAGGTTAATCCTGAGATTAGCCGCCAACAGCTCAGGCACTCTGACCTCAAGACAACCCTTGGCTACTACGCTCAGGTGGAGAAGTCAGACATTGACGCAGCAGTCAATGACCACTTTGGCTCTCCTGCCGAACCGGCCGGAAACGAGCCCAAGAAGAAAGCCAAGAAGGGTAAGAAGAACAAGAAGAAGGCAGACCTTGAAGCCATGTTCAAGAAGTGGCTGAAGGAACAGGGCATGGAGTAGCCCTAGAAAGCCCCTGAGACCCCTTCTGAGAGCCTAACTCTTGGAGGGGGTCTCTTTGTACCCGGAGAAGCTTAGAAAGCCTCACAGAGCCTTCACAGAGGCTTGAGGCGGTTCTATCGCCAAAAGAGATATGCTAGAAGGGCTCGCTTGAAAGGAGGTGAGCAAAGGAATGGCAGAAGAGAAGAAGCCTGTTAACCCTCACAAGAAGAAGTTTGATGACGTGAGAAAGAAGGCTGACAGCATTGAGAAGAAACTCAAGGAGATGGAGAAGAGGAAGGGTAAGAACTAAGCCCAACGCAAAAAAGCCCCCGATTCTATCGTAAAGATAGGTCGGGGGTTTCCTGTGTCTTACTGAAGCTCCAAAAGGCCGATGCACTTGTCGCATCCCTTGGTGAGAATCTTCTGACGAATGAGAGCAAGAGAGTCCTCAGCTTTATAGGTACGGTCACGCCATACTTCATTCTGTGCTTCTAGATGGTCAATGCGCTGCCTTAGCTCTTTAAGTTCAGCCCACATCTCTGAGCGTAGTTGAGTCTCTGAGTCAGTCTGGTTCTTCTTGCGGTTGGTAAGCCACGTAATGATTGGGGGTAGAGAGGAGCCGAACAAGATACCCAAGAAGGTAAAGAGAACGGGACTCTCCTGGATTAGGACTAGCATGATGCTCCTTCGTTTAGTCATAGATAAAGCCGGGGTTTCTTTCGAAACCCCGGCCGGATTTATTAAGGCATGTACTGACTCACTTCAGTAGTGCTTTCAGTGTCGTACTTAATCGCAGAGAGGTTGCTGATGAACGGCAACGACGCCAAAGCATCGATGTAGCTAGTGAACTCAGCATCTCCAAAGTCAACGTTTCCGTAGAAGGTCACGATGATGTTGTTTCCAGGGAAGTCATAGCTGACTTGGTAAGTGAAGTAGTCACTGACGTCTGGCACTGGTGTACTCCAAGGCATGTTTCCACCTCCTTTCTGAATGTAGTGGTGATTCTTAAAGAGCCTTGATTCCGGGGAAGTCGCTTGAGACACCGATGTCTTCAACCATCAACCAGACAGGGTTGGCGGCATTGGCAAAGCCGTTGATGGTTCCTGTACCAAGAGAGCGGTAAACCGTTCCAACAATGGTTGAGGAGACATTTGAACCAGAGCTGTTATAGATAATCTGAGAAGACTCCCCGTTGACAATGTCATTGGCATTCGTCCCCTTGTGACTTCTTAGGCTATCGAAAAGGCTGTTTCCAGAGGTATTGGACTTCCTGATTCGGAAGCCAAGAGTGTCACCACCAACAGTGCTTTGACCCTGGTAGTGATAGGTAATCCTGTAAGCCCTACCAGGCTGGAAAACAATGGTTGGCGTCGTTACATGAACCATTTCAGTAGTTGTTGCGGTTCCACTGTTTGCCTGAGAGTTAACATAGGAAAGAACACCCCTTCCTTGGTCTCTACTGTTAAGGGTAAAGACAGCCTCTCTGTCCTGGGTTGAATAAACAGTGAACTCAGGGTCAGTGTTCTGCGTTGGATTGTAGGCAAGAAGGTCCATCCAAAGCATTCCGTCAGTGGAGTTGTACTCACCAGTCCTTAGGCCGATTCGGGAGAAGTTACCCAAGCCATGAGCATCAAAGTCAACCATTCCAGGAGCGTCATAGCCGTCAGGAACAAACTCAATGGTTCCTCCACCACCAAAGCCAGTGTGGTTGTAGAGCTTCAATCCCTCATTGTTCAGCCTTAGGATTTCATCTCCGTCTGAGTCATTGGCTACAAGCGTTCCCTCAGTGATGACCATGTTGTTTCCGTCAACGTCAAAGACAGACATGGTGTTGGTAGAGCTGTCGATAACGATTCGCTCGCCAGATGCAGCAGTCCTAATCAAGGCACCAGTAATGGTTCCACCAGTGATGGTCTTACCAGTGATGGCAGCAGCATCTAGCTTGTCGGCTGTGATGGCTCCTGCGTCAATCTTTGAAGCTGTAATGGCGTTGGCAGCAATCTTGTCTGACGTGACTGCTAGAGCATCTAGCTTTGCCGTAGTTACTGCACCAGCAACAATCTTTGCTGCGGTAACAGAGTCAGCCGCTAGCTTGTCGGCAACGACAGAACCAGCAATGAGCTTAGGAGTGCTTACAGAGTCGTTAGCAATCTTTGTCTCGGTTACAGCGTTAGCGGCAATCTTTGCACCCGTCACAGCCTCATTGGCTAGCTTTACCTCAGTGACGATTCCATCAATGATGTCATCGGCTACAACGTTCTCTAGGTACTGACCATCAATGATGGGAGCAATACCAAAGACGTTCTCAACAAACCAGATGTTGTTTTGAAGAGAGACAGTCACAGACTCTCGGTTGAAGTCCTCTCTGATGCCATCAGCAAGCCTGTCATGAAGGCTATGAGGAACGATGGCTGTAATGGCCTCATCAAAGCCATCAACGACCACTACGGCCTGCTTCTCGACTGACTGAGGGTAGACCTCCAATCGGTCACCATTGAGAGCGTCAGAAGCAAGAGGAGCCGACAGAGTCACTGTGTCAATGTCTGCATCGGCGGCTGTGTAGACAATGGTTACGCCATTGAGAATGAATGAGCCTCCCTCTGCATTGAAATCAGAGGCATCCATAAGTTGCAGGGTTGAGACTCCTGCTAGGTGGTCGCCTTCTAGGAATCCTCCTAGGGCAACTAGTCGTACGTCATGAACGTACCCTTCTTCGTTCATTGGTTATTACTCCTTATCTTCTTGGTAGTGATGGGTTCTGGATTACCGCCCTAGGGACTCTGCGAGAAGCAGAAACAGCAGTTCTTGTTGGACCATTCGCTTTGATAACAGGGAAACGGGCCCTTCCTAGAGACGTCCTCTTTGTGTAATTGACGCTCATTGCTTCACCGGCAATGAGAGGAATGGTGAACTCCCTTAGTCGGAAGGTTGCGCTGAACTCCTCTGTATTGATTCTCACCAAGTCTTCTGGCTCAAGGTAAGGAATCGGCATCACATCAAAGGAGACTTCTACTGTTTGAAGAAGGTTCTCCTCTAGACGCTTGTCGGCAAGAGCCTGAGCCTCACTGACTGTTCTAATAGCGTCATCCTGAATGACCTCCAGGAGGTACCTAGGGACACCGTTACGCCCAAGACGGAACGGGCTAAGAGGATGCGTGAAAGCAGCCGAGACAGAGGCAGAGACAGGGCTCTTAGCGCCCTTAGGGACTCCACCCTTGACCAGGATGGTGTTCTTAGCCTCCGAGCTGTCATAGCTCACCTTTGGGCTTGTAAGGACCGTTCCACCATCTCCACTACTGAAGGTGAAGACTGGTGTTCCTGGAAGAGACCTCATTCGGCAATAGCCTCTACCGTCATAGAACAACTGTCGAGCCATGCTCTGAGTCAGGCTCTTAGCTGTATCCCAAGGGATGCTTTCTCTGCCTAGTGAATAATCGGCAGGAATCTTGTAGGCCAGTTCAGCAAAGTCAAACTTATCCTCTCCGGATAGCTCTTTGAGGATGTCTCTTACAAGGTTGACCTTGTTGGTGTTCTTCTTCCTAGTGAAGGTTCTCCAAGCAGCACCCTTGGCTAGAACCTCTTTGCCTTGTGCCTCAATGTTGATGATGTCGTCATCTCTGTCCATGCTGACCACCGGGCCACAAAAGACAGGGATATCAACCCATGCATTCATCTGAGGAACCTTGACTGAGTAGATGACCCTAATCATTCGGTCCATGTAAATAGCCGCATCATCAGGAGAGTCAGTCTCAAACGTAAGGGTTCTATTAGGGTCTAGAAGCTGCATTGTGCAGTTGCGGCTAATGTCAGCCGATGCATCTACGTTCACCTGTCCGGCAATGAGTCTGTCGGAAAGGTCAGACACTCTCGCCCCTGAGAGTGTGCATAGCTGAACAACGATGCGGATTGAATGAGAGCCAGCAAGGGTGGTGTTTAGCCACCCTTGCTGTTCCCAAGTGAGTCCAAGAGGAATCACAACTCAACCTCAAAAGGGACCTTCTGAGACCAGAACTCAAAAGACACCCTCTTCATTCTTTCTTTCTGTGGCATAGGGGCTACCACAACGTTTCCAATCACTACTGGAATAGACATGTCTGACAAAGCCAGGGTGTATGTCTTACCAGGACGTGACTTAAGTGCGTACATATCTTCCACCTGTTCTTGAATAGATTTCGGGTTGTTAGGGTTCTCCGCCATGATTCCGGACAGAGAGCCTTCATGACCTCTAAGGGCTTGGGTTACTCGTACCTGCTTAGAGGCTCCTAGAGGGGCGTACATGCCCGCATCCTCACCCATAGACCAAGACCCCTCATCAACGTCCAAGAGCTGAACGTAGAGGTCTTCTGAAGGGTCCATAAGCCAGATGCCTACAGACTCAGGAGTGATGGTCTCTTCTGGGTTTGGAGATGAGGTCTTACCGTTCACTACGGCATGTACTGAGTACGTCTGAGCCTTTCCAGGAGAAGCCTCATAGTCAATGAACTGATATGAGGTACCTGAGACCAAGGCGTCCAACGGAAGAAGGACAGCCTTGATAATGACTCCATCCCTACGAACAACGAATGAGTCAGGAGCCGTAGCTCTTTCCCAAGTCAGCTTGACTACCGGAGTAGGAAGCTGGACTTCTGCCACTAGGTCAGTAACAGGGTCAGTCGTTGGGTCATAGGTGTATGTAGTCGTTCTCTCGGCTTCTGCATAAGAGGTGTCACCAGGAGTTGCCTCACGCGCATACGTATCCCAAATACGGACTTCAAAGATGTACTGAACTCCGTCTTGAGTGATAACCCCGGCCGGAATGGTGTAGGAGGTATCAGAGTTAGTGCGCTTTCCTGAACTGTGAATCCATGCTCCATAGCCGTTCCTAACAAGAACCTGCCATGAAGACTGAGTTCCACCAGTGACTTCCCAAAGGATTGGAGGAGTCGGCTCATCAACTTCAGCACCAGGAGGATTGAGAATGTTGACAGTTACCTTGTCCTGTCTCCAGAACGTAGACACGTCAGACCAGTCAGACCAAAGGCTTGAATCGTCCTGAACCCTGACTCTCCAATAGATGAGTTCTCCATCAGCTAGACCAGCAAAAGCAGTTGTGCTCAGGTCTAGCTGAGGTTCATCAGCTAGGTACTCTCCTGTATCAAAGGAAGGAGAAGTGAAGCTGTTGGTTGAGTTCATCTGAACCTGAAAGGCTCTCATGGTTGTAGAACCCTGCCTGTCAGTGAAGTCAAAGCGGAGAACAGGCTTGGCGAGAGAAGTGATTCTTCCCGCCGCTGGACTCATCCACGTTGGCTTACTTGGCTTCTCGATATAAGTAACCTCAAGGGTTGGCTTTACCTGTCTGCCAGAGACAGAGGCATTCGCTGAATACCACTGGTTATAGTCAGCCTCATCAATCTGAACACGCCACCCGTACCAAGCGGTGCCGTTAGCAATAAGCTGCATATGAGGCTGTACGTTGAACTCCCAGACTGTGTACTGAGGAGCCGTTCCCTTGGTTACAGCAACAGGACCAGACTCAGAGACACCCGGCCGGTTATTCCAAGTGATGCTGCGATTGGTCCACGTGCTTGAAATCCTCTTAAGAGTGGCAGTCCTAGTGTCAGTCTCAGCAAAGCGCTGAGTAAGCCTTAGCTTGGCACTAAGGACCGTTACTCCTAGAGGGAATGGGCGAGCAAAGTAGATGTAGGCGTATCTGCCCTTACCGCTAATGTTTGCGGTCTCAATCATGTCTGAGCCGTAATACGTTGTGCTCGCCCTGTCTTGCGCTACGTAAGTATCAGTAGCATTCGTTACTCTTACTAGGGTTGAACTCAATTAGTTCATCCTCCTTCTGTATGTATTGAACTGTTCGGCGGAGTCGACTTCATCTCTCGCCACCGCGCGAATGTAGCCAGTTCCCTTATCCCAGTTAGTCACTGTCATTTCATAAGTCATCTGACCCGTGTTGCTAGAACCAGCAGACTCAGCAAATGACTTGAACTGACTGTGGTTGAAGACTGCCTCTGGCCTTCTTGAAGCGTTGTAAGCAAGCTGTCCGGGCTGAAGAACTCCACCCTGGTCAAAGATGCTTGGAATTGGATTGTCAGGTAGGAATCGGTTAGGAATCTTGTCGTTAATCCACTGAACAACGTTGGCTCCTACTGCCTTAGCAGCATCGAAAGCCATTCCGCCCCAAGCCCCGAACTTGTCGAAACCACCGCTGGTTACCTTACGAACGTTCTCAATGACGTCCTTGATGGTGCTTACTAGCTTTAGCCATGAGCTGTTTTCGCTAGAGCTACCGCCATAAACAGAGAGGTTCCCAAAGTCTCCAAGCCTGTCTAGAAGACCAGGAAGAAGGGCAGGGTTAGGACCGTAGTCACGACCACCTAGACCATTACCACCGCTGTTAAAGGCTGCTAGCTGTCCATGTCCCTTAGCACCAGGGTCAAGCCTTGATACTGAGTGAACGTGGGCACCAGAACCGGCCGTAGCCGCTCCTGCAATGTTTCTAGCCCAAGCAGCAAAACCGACACGACGTAGGTAATACTGCTGGTCAAAAGAGCCAGGAGAAGTGTCTACAACTCCAGGACCACCGTGAGAGGTACCTGAGTAAGACGTTCTTGGCTGCCATGAACCCTGCATAACCCTGATTCGAGAACCAGAGAGTTCCTGAGCAAGAGCTAGCTGAGCCGCAGTGATGCGGGTGATTGGCTCACCATCCCAATAGACTCGCTCAGATGGATTCTTAACGGCTCCACCCTTTGCGTAATGCTGTGCTTCACCCATTGAGAAAGTGCCATTACGAACAGCCGCACGTAGTGCATACATGTTCTTCTGACCACCCATTGCACGGACTTCCTTGGTTGTCCAGACGTGTTCACCAGGCATGAGCATTGCATTGACTGAGTCCTTACCTCTGGTGCCTCCAGTTACAGAACCACCGCGAGCGAACTTAATTGGTGAGACCTCAGCTAGGTCATCCACGCCAGGAATCGCATTAATCATGCGACGGATACCCTTGTTGTAGACCCACTCAATGAGGAAGTTGATTGGCTTGGCTGCTAGGGACTTGAGCCCATTCCAGATTTCACCAATCTTGTCAATACCCTTCTTGAACCCCGGCACTACTGTGTCAGTGATGAAGTTCTTGAGGAAGTTGAAGACAGGCTTGATGCCTCTCTCCCAGACATTGACAATGGCGTCCTTCATCATTCCGAAGTACTGAGAGACCTTCTCCCATACCCACTTGAAGGCAGGGACCACAACGTTATTGATGACCCACTTGATTCCATCAAAGACGCCCTTGATGAGACCCCAATAAAACTTGATGGCACTCCAGATGCCCTCAAAGACCATCTTGATGAAGTCCCAAATGAACTGGAAAGCAGGTCTCAAGACGTTGTCAATGACCCACTTCATGCCTTCCCAGACACCCTTAATGAGTCCCCAGTAGAACTGAATAGAGGTCCAGATTCCCTCAAAGACTAGCTTTACAAAGTCCCAGATGCTCTGAAGAGCAGGCCATAGAACCTGAGTCAGAACATAGACCCAACCGTCAAAGACTAGCTTGATGCCATCCCAAACAGACTTGATGAAGTCACCAATAGCCTTAAAGACAGGCTGGACAACTCCAGTCCAGAAGTTCTGAATCATTGGCCATAGAGTGTCCTTGATGAAGCTCCAGAAGGCTGTAAGGGCAGGCTTGATGTAGCCTTCCCAAGCTGTAGAGATAGCCGTCTTGATGCTGTTCCAGACTCCATTGACGATGTTTCGGAAGGTCTCACTCTTCTTATAAGCAAGGATGAGTCCACCGACAAGCAAGGTAAGACCAGTGATGATGAGACCAATTGGATTGGCTCTCAGTACTGCGTTAAGGATTCTCTGAGCGAAAGCCCAAGCCTTAGTTGCAGCAGCCACAATCTTCTGTCGTGCCGCAGCAATCTGGATGTTGGAGATGAACTTAGCTAGTGCCATAGCGTCTTGAGCAATCTTGATTGCCCATAGAGCCGCCCGGTAAGCGTAGGCAGTCGCAATAATTCCGGCGATTGCTCCACCGAGAATCTTGAACGCTGTTGCGTTCTCCTTGATGAACTGACCTAGACTCATGACCATAGGAATGACCTTGTTGCCGATGTACTCAACAAAGTTCTGCTTCAGGGTGCGATAGAACGTCTCAAAGTTTCCCTTGGCGTTATCGTGAGCCGTCTTACCGGCCTTATCTACCGTTCCTGAGATGTCGCCAATCTGCTTAGCGGCACCAGACAAGTCAGTAGCAAGGATTGCCTGACTGTTGTCTTCCCACATGGTTCCAAAGAGGGCTACACCAGCAGCCTCCTGCTTCAATGGGTCCTTGATTGCCTTAAGACCCTCAATGACCTTTCCAGTCATAGCCGCAGCAGCAGGACCACCCTTACCCATTGCCTTAGACGCTTCTTCAGCATTAATGCCAATGGCCTTGAATCCTTCCTTGGCTGTATCAGAACCATCCTTAGAAATGATGCTGAACTCCTTGAAGGAGTCACCAAGAACGTCAAGGTTTCTGGCTCCACCAGCAAGGCCCTGCTGAAGAACTCCAAGAGTCTGCTGACCAGTTAGGCCAAGCTCAGCGAAGTAAGGGCTGTACTCAGTGAAGGTATCAAGCATGTCCTGAGAAGAGTTCAGACCTAGCTGGTTACCCTTCATAATCATGTCCATTGCTTCCTGGTGATTCTTAGCAAGACCAGAAACAACCATCTGCTTAGCCGCATTGACTACAGTGGTTGCCTCTTCACCAGTTAGGTCAGCAATGGTCGAAACATCAGTAGCGACATCCTTTACTGCCTGCTTTGAAGCGCTCTTGAGGTCAGGAAGACCAGCAAGAACAGCCTGAACTGTTAGCTGGTTATCTCCTACCGACTCACCAAAGCCCTTCTTGTAAAGGTCTCCGGCGATGTTTCCGAACTTCTTCTGCTGGTCTCCAGTAAGGCCCATGGAGGCCGCTAGCTTGTCACTAGCCGCTTCCTGGCTCATTCCTTCTAGAAGACCTGCTGCGGCTGCTCCACCGGCGGCTAGACCACCAGCAGCAAGAGCAGTCGTCATAGACTGCTTGACCCTCTCCATGCCGTTAGAGAAGGCTGTATGGAATCTCTGTCCAGCCTCAGCACCAGCGTTGTCGGCATCCTGAACGGCACCATTGAAGAGAGACCTGAAACGCTGTCCTACTCCTCTGAGACCACTCTCAAACTGACTTGAGAAGTCATCTCCTGCATCGCTACCGGCCGTTCTAGCAGCAGATGCGCCCTCATTAAGGGCTTCTCTAATCTCCTGTCCTACGTCACCAAGACTAGAGGTAATACCGCTAGCAAGGTTGTCGCCCATCTGATTACCAGCAGTCTGGGCATCTCTAGTTCCTTGCCTTAGGGCATCTCTAATGCCCTGCACCAATTGGTTAGTGCTTGGCAGCACTGAGATATACGCAGTACCAAGCTCAATGTTCGCCACGGCTTTACGCCTCCTTAAATTATTGTTGTGTCACCATCCAAGCCATGCCTTCATGTCATCCATTGGGATAGCTTCCTGTCCGAACTTCTTGTCTGGCGTTTCTACACCAGGACGTGGAATTGGCTTTGGATAATCCTTCTTCTTTCCTTGACCTCTCTGCCAGTTGCTAACTGCGATTAGGTCTGCAACCCAAGCAAGCAAGTGCTCTTGCAATCCCCAACCCGACGCTTCATCAGGGTTTGTAGCCCTATAAAACGCAGAAGAACGGGGTGACTGCCGAACGATTGCCAGCAAGTCACCCCATGTAAAGTCATCTGTTCTTCCAACATTTCGGAGTCTGAGACCTAGAGCAAGGCAGTCATAAGCAAGTGGTTCTTCATACTTGCCAATAAGGTCAAGGAGGTAGCGAATCTCTGCATAGGTCGCTCCCTTCAATCTTTTGACTTCTTCCTCAATCCAACGGATAGCCCGCCCAAATTCCTCAGCGCTCATAACGTCTAGCTCTTCTAGAGACTCTGGCGTTAGAAGGCACTCAAAGAGAGTGAGGTATTCAAGGAAGTCCATCCTGTCTTGACGAATGGACCTGAAGAAGTCAGCAGTGAGAAGGGAGTCCGCATTGCTTACTAGTCTCACGGCTCCTCCCCTGTCAGCTAATTACTTAGCCGCAGCAGCAGCCTTATCGCCAAAGTCCTTCATGGCCTTCTGAAGTTCCTTACCAAGCTCAGCAGAGAAGGCAGCGAACTCAGAAGCATCCATGTCATCAACAGCGGTAACGGCAGCCTCCCCACCGAACTCCTCAATAAGGGTGAAGAGCTGGTCAAGGTCATCCCTGTTTCGGTTCTGACGTAGCCAACGAGGGGTTGCAACTCCTGAGAAGTCCTTCTCAAAGGAGACCTGCTCACCCTTGTGCTCGAATGTAAAAGTCTTTGTAGTCATGTTGTTTGTTCCTCTTTCTTCTGATAGTTGATTGGGCCCTTTAGCAAAGAACCCCTCTCCACCGGGCCCTTTTGGTAGTGGAGAGGGGTTTCAATATGTACTTGTTCGCCTAACTCTTAGGCGTCAAAGACACCATCGTCAATGTACTTGATTGCGTTAGCGCCAAGAGCAGAGTCACGGAATGCTTCAACGGTTACTTCGTAAGAAACAACGTCCTCATCTGAGTAGGTGACTTCACCAACCTCTGTAATCTGACCCTGAGGGACGTAAATACGAATGCGTGCGTCACCGTCCTTAACCTCAAAGACGAATGCCTGTCGAGGAAGAGTGTCACTGTTCAGCTTTACCGCGTGGAGAGTACCGCTAGATACCGTTGCCGCAGTTGTAGTTACGTTTCCTGAACCGTGAACAGTCTTGAGAACGTCTGCATTCAGAGTCTCAATAAGAGTGAGGGAGTAGGTAACCGCGTAGTCAGTCTGAACGACCTTAACGACGTCTCCACCCCAAGCCTTAATCTTGTCAGTAGAACGCTCAGCAGCCTCAGTAAGACCATCCTCACCTACGTAGCCAAGAGCCTTGAATGCAGCATCTAGGGCCGTAGTTGCATTGGTAGGAGCCGTAGAACCAACAGGAGCTACAAGGACACCACCAGTCGCTAGAGGCTTACCAGCCAGAACGTTTGCAGAATTTGTTGCCATGTTTAACATGACCTCCTTAAGTTTTAGTAATCTCCTCAGTTTCGGTGACTGAGGATGTTTCGCTTGCTGTCTTTTCAGCAGTCACGTTGCTTACCTTCTTGGTAGAACGACGCTTGTTAAGCTCTTGCCAACCAGCAGCAATGTGAGCCTTGATTGCTTCCTTGTCTTTGTCATCTAGTTCAATGACCCAGTCAGGAACGTTTGGGTTTTGTAGTCTCAAAGCACTACTCCCTTCATGTCGATAGCCGCCGAAAACTGGTATCTCGGAATGTCAGTGTCTAGGTCAGGGAAGAAGACTGGTCCGCCAACTTCTCTCACTCTGAAGACCCACGTTCCATTAACCGTTTCTCCGGGCATGGCGTTTACGTATGCTCTTGCGGTTCTGCATAGGTCAGAGGCTTCAATTGAAGTCAATCCCCAGCACTCAAAGGCAAGAACAGGAGAGTCAGCATTAAGCCTGAGCTTTGAGCCACCTACTCTTGTTACCTTGATGAGCTTTCCGTTTGCCGGGCGAGGATTAGGGACCTTTGTAGCGATGGTTACGCCACTGATTTTGGTCTTTAGATAGGCAATCACCAAAGCCTCAGCGTCCGGAAAAGCAATAACTTCTCCTGCCATCAGTCACCTCTCTTCGCATTGGCTAGAGCCCTCAGAAGAGTGTTGTCTCTACTGTTCTCTCTAGCTGCTTCTTCGCTAGCGGTTACAACACCACCGCGTGAACGTCTAGAACCTGCTTGAACGTTGCCTTCATAGCCTTCACCTAGTTCAGCAAGCATTTCGTCAACGACTTCTTGAAGAACCGCCTCCATCTCTGGAGAGGTTCGAACCTCCTTGAAGCCCTTCATGCGCCATTTGATGCGCGATACCTGAGCCATTAGCCATCCACCTTCTTCAAGGTGAACTGAATGCCTGGTGTAAAGCTAAAAGGACCTGTAGTCCAGTCGGCTAGCTCTCCTTCAATGGAGTACTCCTCGTTGCGCCACACAATGCGGTCTCTAGGAGCCACAAGGACGGACACAGGAGCCAGCACAGACAGGCCGGTAATGACAGCCTCACGGCCGGATGCTGAAGGCTCTGAGGAGGACGTAGGAGCCACCGCGAACACGTCGATGGCCTCAGGGGCAGACCAGGACTCCACGGGGTTCCCATGGGCGTCTGTAGCCCCTTCTTGGTACCTCTTGATGCCTACCTGATGCTTGGCCGTAAGAGTCATACCGTCCACCACACTTCACAACTTTCAGATGGAGAACGCCAAAAGCTTGGAGTTGTATCAATGCTGAAAGCCTTGTTCTTGTATGTATTGCTTGACAGAAGCCTTCTCTCTTCATCCGTTAGGTAAAGGCTTCCAGGGTCATCACCGCCATGAGTAATGGTCTGCTGGTATGGTCCAGCACCTTCCTGAATGCTTCTAACACCCGCCGGATTCCTAAGGCGCCTAGTAACCATGTTGACTTCAACCATCACGACTAGGCTTTCTGGAATGGTTCCGGCAGTCACATCAGCAACAAGATTAGGGAACTCACGCAAGAGGATTGCTTCAGCATCAGAGAGAAGGGTTTCAACCTGAGGCTGAGTTGCTGGAAGGTCAGAAGAGTCTGTCCATCTATTGACTACGTCTGTGTAATCGGCGTAAGTCATTCTGAAACCTCCTTAGTATTTAGTTGTGAAAGGGGCGGGTCAGAAACCCGCCCCAAAATCACGTCATTCATCAGGTTACTGAGTTAACGCCAGAAGTAATCTTGACGAAGTGGTTGATGTCCTTAACGGCAAAACCAATCTCAATCTCAGCAAGAACAGCGAACATGTTCTGCTCAAAGAGGTTGATTGAACCTCCACCATCAGTAAGAGTCGCCTCCGTAGAAGTACGGAGCTTGATGCCCTCTACGGTTCCGTAAACAGCAGAACTCCAGTCACCGGCGTAACCGATAACCTCACCATCGTCAGAAGCGGCATCAGCCTTGTAAACGTTGGTGTTGAGTACAACTGGAGAACCAAGAAGTGAACCAATGCCACCCTCAGTCTGAAGGTTGTTAAGGAAGAGTGGGCGACCGGTAGAGTCAGAAGCGCCAAGAAGGACACCGCGACCCTTAGGAGAGAACACCCATCCATTAAGAGTTCCATTGGCAGAGGCAATAGCAGTGTCAACCGCTACAAGGTCTGCGTAGGTGTTAGTACCGTCAAGAACAAGGTCATTGGCGGTAGAAAGGCGGTCCATTCCAGTACGAACAGTTGTTGAGTGGAAGACCTCCTTGTCGAATGCTGTAGCAATAGCCTCAGGCATACGCTCAACGATGGTCTCGTAAAGAGCCTCCATGTCACGCGCAAACTCGTTAGAGAAAGGCTGAATGACAGCAATCTTGTAAGGAGTGACCGTCTTGTTAGACAGAGTAGAGCGAGAAACAGGCTTAGTACCGGTCTCACCTACGTACTGAGCTACAGGGTCACCCGTAATCATCGGAACGGATACACCCGAACCAGCAAGAGGAATCTTGCGTGCAAGCTGCATTACTGCGCTTGACTGGCGAGCCTTCTGCCAAATCTCGTTAGAAAGCTCTAGTGGAAGTGCGACACCTGAGGAGCCGCGTGAAATATCTACCATTAGTTTTGAATCCCTTCATATGTGCCAGGGCATACAAAAAGGGCCACCGCCTTAATTGGCAGTAGCCCTTGTCTGACCGGCTATTTGATTTATTTGGTTAGCGCGTAAGCGCTCAGAATCCCAAGGAGGTCATTACGTCAGTAAACTGCTCAACCTTGGTAACTGCACCAGAACCGTTGCGATTGCCCTGGGCACGGTCTGGCTTTGGAGTCCTTACAGAGCGCTCAGCTAGAGCACTTGCCTGCTTCTCCAAAGTCTCTTCATCGGAACCTGTAAGGAAGAGTTCCGTTAGCTCATCTGAGATACCGTACTTAGAGGCAACCTTGTATCTCGTCAGAGCGGCTTGAGCGGTCTCGGTAGCCTTCTTCTGTTCGGCTAGTTCCTTACTCACCTTCTCAAGCTTTTCAGTGGTCTTTGTTAGTTCAGCGGTTGCAGTGCCGTTGTCCTTAGCACGTGCCTCCCACTTACGAGCCTCAGCCTTCCAATGGTCGGCATCAGACTTCTCAGTGTTGGTCTCCTTCTCCTTTTCGGAATCGTCGGTGACCTTCTCCTCAGTAGTCGTGTCTTCCTTTGGCTCAGTCTCTTCAGTTCTTGTTTCAGCATCAGGGAACAGGGTTCCTAGAGCCTCAATGGCTTCTGCCTTTGCGTCTGACATAGTCGTTTCCTTTCTGCCTTTCCGGCGCTTGATTGGGTCCTTTCCGGTCCCTTCTCGTTGGTCTATGTCTTGGATGCCTTCTCAGCATCCTCAAGAGCCTTGTACTGGTCGTACAGCTCTTCAGGGCTATAACCCCTTGGGTAATCGTCTCCGTCCCACATTGGCACCATTTGGCAATCGCAGTTCCCATGGAACTTGTTTGCCTCAGCAGCCTTCTTTGAGTCGGCATAGACAGCACCGCGTGACGCAAGCATCAAGCAGTACTTACAGGTTGTGCCTCCACTAGGAACCCTGGCGTATCGAGCCTTAGAGGGGTCCTTAGCGGCACTTAGAGAGATGGTGTCTCTAGCAGCCATCTTGACGAACCTGTCATTAATCTGATTCAGGTTCTTAGCAAGCTGGATAGGGTCCGGCTCATCTAGAAAGAGAGGACCAGCAGCCCACCTAACAGAACCCTGAACAGCAGCAGCAAGAGGGAGAGTCGCCATAGTGGCTCCGTAGTCTGTATCTGCTGAGCTTTGTTCTCTTAGTTCGTCGTAATAGTCCACTGCTACCGCCGCCCCGATTTCTCCATACTCTGAAACCAGTTCAGGCATGTAGAGAAGAAGGGCATTGATGACAGCAGTCGGGTTCTCATAGTCGAGACTCAAGAGGAACGCGTTAAGTTCCTCTTGAGCCAATAGCACGATTCCTGCTTGAGCAATTCGGAACTCAGTAACTTCAATCGCGCTCGCCATGGTTACTCCTCTTCAACCTCTACCGCCGCTTCAACAGCAGGAGCGTTGGTCTTAGTGGATGCAATGGCAGCAGCAATGTCAGCCATTCGCTGAGTTGCCTGGTTCTTTCGCTTATCGCTGGTTAGCTGCTTCTGTTCCTGAGGACTCAAACCGATACGGTCGTAAGTCACTGTTGAATCAGGAGTCAGAACACCAGAGGAGATGAGCTTTGTAGCCTCATCAGCAGCAGCAGAGCGAGTAGGAGTTGCAGCATCACGCCACTTAACGGAGATGTTCTCAAAGGCTGATAGGTCAGCCTCAGAACCATCTCTCACAAGAAGGGCAAGCCTTCCTACTTCTAGCCATGCTCTACCGAACATCAACTGTCGACGCTCAGCACGCTTGATAAGCCTTGCCTCTTCCTGGCGGATAGCGTCCGCAGAAGAAGGGTTAGCTGTCACAAAGCCAAAGTAGCTAGCAGGCAAAGCAGCCTCACCAGCAACCATCACAGACAAGCCCTTGAGCTGTTCTAGATAAGGTGCAGGAGAAGCCGCAGAGAACTGACCAATGGTTGGTCGGCCCGTTGGGTCAGGGTCTTCCTCACCATCTCTCACAGGGTCAGGAAGGGCAGTCATTCGACCGGCAATCATTGACCATGAACCGTTAGGGTTTCCGTTGGCATCAACGAACATGCTCTGGTCGGCACCAAGGATGTACCTCTGAGGGACTGTGTAGAACTCTCGGTTAACTGTCATTCCGAGCATCGTTCTCATACCCTCATCCACATAAGACCTAATGGCCTTAGTGATTTCAGAACGTCCTAGCCTTGAGCCTCTTGGACGGTTCCACATCTGGGCAACCATCACTCTTCCTAGGTTGTGGTCGTCTCTATCGACAACCCGCCAAGAAGAGCCCATCTTAAAGAGAGTGATGTTGGCGTAAGGCAGATACAGAGTTAGCTGTTCCGCTCCCTCATCACACCAGGAGTTGACTCCTAGAGCCGCATCAAGTCTGCGGGTACGTGCATTCCAAATACCCGTCATGTTCTTAGCTGACTCAATGGTGATTAGCGGTGAAGGCTCTCCTTCATCGGCTGCACCAACAACCACGAAAGACGTTCCGTAGATGAGTGCGTCTAGGTGACCTAGACCAGAATCAACGTCTAGTCCGTTCTGGTTGTAAATCTGAGTAAGGCCCAAGTCATTACCGTCAATGCTTGTCCAGCCTTGCCATTCAAGACGCTCATCTAGAACGTCTACGGCAGTACCGGCCCAACCAACAACAGTCTGAAGGTTCCTGAACGTGTCTGGAATAGTGATGTTCAGGTTCTTCAGCTTGTTACGGCCCTCGTAATAATCCTCCGCTACCTTGTTCTTGAATCGGAAGTGGTCAAGCTTCTTAAGCATGAACTCAACCTGAGCAATTTCAACATTCGTTAGGGTAGGGAGGTCGATAGCTGTTGCCATCTTTCCTCCTTAGTAAAATATCGCCCTGTTCTTGGGCTTAGTCTTTGTTGCTTCAGACTCTTCCGTCTCTGTCTTTGGTCGACGCTTCAAGGTGAGTCCGTAAGCCGCATTAGTAGCGGCAACGAGTGGGGTGATATCCACTTCAATGTTCTTCTTCTGCCAAGCGAACGCATCTCCCACCGGGCGCTTTCTCGCATTGGCTACAGCATCATCAAGAGCGGCCTGACCCGCATGAGTCAAAGTGCCGTTATTCACTCGGTTAATGAACATTCCGCAGGCTTGCGTGATGTCTTGAGTACCAATAGAAACAACCTTTACGCGCTTAGCTCTCAGTTCAGTCAGCAAAGAGGCAGCAGCAGACTGCTTGTCAATGAACACACCTAGGAAAGGACGCTTGTTCTTCTGCCAGTCGGCAACAAGGTCGGGAATCCATCCCGTACCCCGCCGGTTATCAATGACAGCAACCCGTACATTCAAACCGTCGTAAGCGGCTACAGCCACAGAAGCTCTATCCATCATTGGGGATACATCAATAGACAAGGCGTATGGGCCTGAAGGGTCACTAGGCACTTCAAGCGAGTCCCATACATCTAGGTCAAAGACTGAGTTGGTCGTTCCACTAGCCCACATACCTAGCTTCTCTCTTGAGAAGCCTTCCTCAGTCATCAAGGAGAAGTCGTCTTGAGTCTTCTCAACATCCATTCGATAACCGAATGCAGGATTCGCCTTAGCCCAAGTCTCGTGAGAGTCAATAGGGTCATCTTTGTCAGCAGACCATTCGAGCCAGCAGATTTTCTCTGATGTATCGTCAATGGCTTGCCTTCTAACCCGCGTGAAAACCTCACCATTCATAAGCGCTGAAGGTGGTGTTCCTACAAGAAGCCTCTGAGGCTTCTTAGAAGTGGAGAGCGTTGGGCTTAGAGCCTCATACTCGCCATCACTGAGATGCTGAGCCTCATCACAGACAAGCAAGTCTGCGGTGAAGCCTCTACCTGAGTTCTTGGAGCGTGAACCAAAGCGAATCCAGGCACCGCTATGAAGAATGATTGCTTCTTCACCATTGGTGTTGACGATTCGTTTGACCTTCTTCTGAAGGTCTGGATAAAGAGGGTTCTCAAAGTAGCCCTTCATTCTGGTGAAGTGCTCTTTGGCTGTCCTCAATTCGTGGGCGGTGTGAAGGATGCGCTCATCCAGCATCAGCAAGCCGTAAAGCTCACGTGCCTCCAGAACGCCACCCTTGCCGTTCTGACGCGGTACAGAGAGGCCGCAAAGGGAACAGGTCCACTTGTCTTCTACAGTCTCACCTAGCCATCCCTTAAGGACGTTCTGCTGCCACTCGTCTAGGCATAGTCCGTATCGGAAGGCAAGTTCTGTTGCGTCTCGCCAAGCGTCATTGAAATGACTCTTAGGAATCAGGCTGAGTCTTGGTGTCTGACTGCCTCTGCTTTCTTCTAGCTTCTCTTCTAGCAGCAATGTCATCAGCAGGGCTCACCTCCTTCTCATCCGGCGATTCATCTAGAGCCCTTAGAACCTCCATGAACTGTCGGGAAAGTGGTGCAAAGTCTCTAGCGCTTGCGTTCTCAAGCTCTTCAGCAAGTCGGTCCCTCAGAGCAATGAGCGTCGCTCGCTTATCTCCTGAGAGAGCTGCATTGATTAGGTCTCCCATCTAAGGGACCTCCTTTCAAGTCTGTGTTGTGGCATAAGAAAAGCCCCGGCTGAATCATCAGCTAGGGCTTTGACATGCCTTATGTGTTGTCTGGTGCCTCCCCGGGGCCCTTGGGCCCTCAGCAGCGCGGGGGGATTGCCTCTATGCCGCATGGGTGTGGGAAGGCTCCCCGGGGTGGGGGCTACCCCCTGGTCGGCTGAGCCAGCGAACCAGCCAGCCATTCAGAGGTCTTTAAGTTCCACTTCTTCTAGGTATTCAACGAACTCATTGTTCAGTTCTTCTGTCCATTCAAAGACTGTTACCTTACCGTCACCAATCTTGATGATGGTCACTTCAGTCTTCTGAGGGCTCATGAATCTTTACGGTCGCTCTCATTGATTGTCCAAGCCATGTGTCCATCTCATCTAGAGTGACTGCATTCTGACCGAACTTCTTTGAACCCCAGAGAATCTTGATGCCTAGATTGGCTGAGTCAACGAGCTGTTCAAGGGTTTCCCCTTCAGCTTCAATAGCCTTCTCGTTGCCATACTCAATCCTTACGTAGTATGTCATTGTCTTTGTCCTTTTGTTTTTGTTGTTCATGCAAACCCCGCCGATTACCACCACTTAGGCACTGATGCCTTGAGGTGGTCATTCTTGTTGTTCTTGCCGTCACCCTTCTTAGAGTTACAGCTTCTATGGGCTGGAAGAGTTCTTCCCATCACATGACCACCCGCCCCTAGGGGGGTTACATGTTCAAGGGTCCATGCCATCTTGTCGTAATAGGGAAGGGTCATATCAATAGGCTCTCCACAAAGGGAACAGATGATGGGCTTGATGCTTCTCATAGCCTTAGCCTTCTCTGTCTTTACCTTGCTTCTGTATGCCTGTAGGTCTCTTCTCTTGTCTTTTGCCATTGGTTACACCTTCTTTCACCGCCGGGCCGTTTTCTACAAGCCATCTAGGGTGCTAGTAGTTCTTCCTTGGGATGGCAAGGTACTTCTCAATAGCCTCTTCCTTTGTGTCTGCGATGACTGGTCTTAGACCTCTGTCACCCTGAATCCTCCAGATGGTTTCACCTTCTCGGATTCTTTCGAGGTACTGATTGAGAGGCTGATACTTCTTTACGTTTGTGATGCTCCTGCTCACTTAGCCACCGCCTTCTTAGCGGTAGTGCGAGTAGCCTTCAGGGGCTTCTTGAAAACCCACTGAGTTCCAGGAGTGTTCACATAGACAAGCTCATATCCTTCCTTGCCTAGTTCGTTAAGCCTTTCTTCTGTCATCGTCATTCCGCCGCGCGGAATTAGAACAATGCTGTACTCAAACAAGCCCTTCTTCCTCCTTATTGATGACATCAATCCACTCGTCATGAAGGATTGCTAGCACATCAAGAATGTCGTAACTGTCGGCACCACTGATGTAGCAGTTACCAATTGTTGACTCAACAAGGCCATACATCAACTTCTGTGACTCGTTGAAGTTCTTCTTTGCTTCTTCTTTGTTCATTGCTACTCCTTTCCATCGGCCGTTTTCTGTAGCTCTTCGCCACAGTGGTAAACCGTCGTCTTTGCTTCCTTAAGGACTAGGCAGAACCAGCCGCAATCACAGGAAGCTGTTTCATACTCAGCCTTCACGGCTCTACCTCCTTAAGTTCTAAATGCTTCTCTACATACAACAAGGGGGACCCGCGCGAATCTGTGACATTGACTTGTCAAGACTTTAGACCTAAAGCCTAGGGGTAAGGTTCAAGAGAGATGACAGAAGGCTTAGGGACTGATAGAGTCGCCCCACTCAGTCAGGCACTAGGGCAAACGCCCTGGTCAACAAGGGGGTAACCCAAGTGGCTACTACTGCGGTTCCGGTCGACGCGTCCAAGAAGGACGAAGAGGGTGTCAAGGAAGTCGTCACCAACGTGCCTGGTGTCGGCAACATGACCATCTACGTCAAGGTCTCCATGACCGATGACGTTGACGGCAAGACCACCGATGACGTGCAGACCCTCAAGCTCTCCGTGCCGGTTCAGGACGAAGAGGAGGTGGAGGTTCTTGACGCTGAGGGCGACCCGGTCAAGAACGAGGATGGCTCCACCAAGCTCACGACTGAGACCTTCTTCAAGACGGTTCACTACGAGCTGGACATGGGTGCCACCAGCCGCGAGAAGCTTGAGAAGGCTCTTGCTCCGTTCCTCAAGAACGCGCGTGAGGTTGCCGCTCCTGCCTCCCGTGGCTACCAGCCTCAGACCCTTCCGGCCGGGGTGGACACGGCTGCCGTCCGGCGGTGGGCGGTGGCCAATGACATCAAGGTCGACGGCAAGCCCATCAACGAGAAGGGCCGAGTGCCCCAGTCCTTCATCGATGAGTACGAGAAGGCCCACAAGAAGGACTGACCTTCTCAAGGCATAGGACTTAGCCCCTGACTCCGAAAGGAGTTGGGGGCTTTGTCGTTAGCTTAGAGACTGCTAGTCTCTTCTTAACGGGAAAGGGGAAAGCCAATGAGGCTCAAGAAGTACGCGGTGACTCTCTCTAACGAGACCATCGTTTACCCGATGGCTACGAGTGAGGTTGCTGCTAAGCAGAAGGTTGAAAGCCTCATTGCCAAGAAGGGGCTTTCTCTCACTGTGAAGTCTGTGAGGGTCGTCTGACCAACCCCGCCCGATACCCCCATGAAGCCTCTGAGACTCGCTCTCAGGGGCTCTCTGCATGTCTGGGCACCAGAAGGTCAGTCACCTCCTGGCGGACGCTCCTACGGCTCCTTGCCGACACAGGCTTTGTATCACTGTTTGTACCATGCCATGCGGGCCGGCACTTTTGTACCACTCTTTGTACCAACCTCTAACCGCCGGCCTGGATGCCTTGCTACAATCCTTGCTACAAACTTCCAGAGAAGCCCTGTAAGCCCTTCTAAGGGTTCCGGGGTCCAGAGATACCCGCTCAGCCTGCTAGGCCGTTAGAAGGCCACTCAAGGCCCTTCATGGGGCTCTTCTGAGGACCAGCCTGAGACTGCCATTGGCTTAGAGCACTCTGGACAGGCCAGAGACTCACTCTCTGAGAAGAGTCCTAGGAGACAGCTCTTGCAGAAGAAGAATGTCTTCATGCTGCTCTCATCCCTTCAAGGAGGTCACTAAGGCTTGGGGGTTCTGGTTCTACGTCATGGTTCTTACGGAAGTTTCGTCTAAGAGAACCCCGCCGTTCTGTCTCATAGTCGCTTCTACAGTTCCGACACCACCAGTCAACTCCATCACTAGAACGCTGGCACTTACGGAACGACTCAAGAGTCTTAAGCCCTTCACACTTGTTGCATTGCTTCATTAGGTCTCCAAATAGAAAAGGGCACTCTTCCGCAACGAGCCACGTTGTTTTTGCACGGTCAAGAAGGGCCCGGGAAAGAGTGCTTACTTCAGCCACCTAAAGGCAGCGTTCGCCTCTAATGAGGCAGGTTTACGGGAAGACTCTCGTGCGCTTTGAATCACACCTGTGTAAAGGTGAGAGTCTTCCTAGTGAGAGCCAGGGACTTGCACCCTGGCGTCTGCTGGTCTCTCTAACGCTTCTTCTGAATATCCTTCTCCGCCTTACGGATGTCCTTAGCAATGCGCTCAAGGCTTCTGGCAAGGGAGTTGGCATCCGTACCTGACTTCCGCCAGTAGTTCCAAATGATTCGCTCTAGTTCAGTCAAGAGATTGTTCCTTCTCGCCCTAGAGCCTCACCAATGGCCTTCTCGACCTTCTCTCTGAGCGAGAGAGCCGCCGCATAGGTAATCTCTGCATTGCCCTCAAAGACCATCTCTGCAATTCGAGAAGTGCTGTTCACCAAGTGGCGAGGATTCAAGACTGCAATGCGTCCTGCTGCATAGACGTAAAGACATCCCTCAACAAGCTCATTCTCATCTGAGTATGGGCCAGTGTGTGCCCAAACCATAGAGTCGTCATCATCTGAGCCCTTTCCACGCTCTCTACGCTCCGCCTTAGTGCGTGAGTACACAACCTCTAGAACCTCATCGTCTAGAGCGTGAATACCCGCAAGCATCTTTGCTGCATTAGTCGTTGCCTCACCTCTTGAGAAGATGATGTCCGAGTCATAATCCTTGTATGTCATTTTCTTATCCTTAACGTTGCGGGGTTTCAGTATTGAACCGTGCGAGAGAACCCCGTTGTAAAACCCGCCGGTTTGGTGGGAGGAAGAGGCATTGAACCTCTAAGCCAGCCTGATTACTGGTCTCCCTAAGTCTTAGTCCTGCCTGAACGTGACTACGTAGCCATCAGCAAACGTAACCTCAATGTCTCCATCCTCAAGAACATGCATGTGCTCAATGTCAGCGTCCGGCTTCTCCTTGGACAGGGTTAGACCAAGGTCCTTTAGGGCCTTAACATCCTCTGGTGTCTGAGGACCGGCAAAAGTGACGCTAACTGCTTGCATACCCGGCTGGATAACAGCTTCACCCTCTTCGGTCCACTTAACCACACTGCTGTTACCGGCATCCTGAATCTTTAGCTCTGAACGAACTTCATTCTCAATCCGGCTAAGCTCATCAGTTGGCTTGTCCCAAAGCCCATCACCAAAGCGCTTTGCCAATACCGCAGCAACCCTCTTATTAAGAGTAGCCTTCTCGCGTGCTCTACGCTCTGCCTTTGTTGCTGCGTACAAAAGTTCTAGAGCATCCTCATCAAGAGCCTGTAGGCCCTTAAGAGTCTTAGCTGTGTTCTGTAGGGCTTCTGCCCTATCAAACATCTCAGTTACTTCCTTCATCGAGAAGGTGAACTTAGGCGCCTTAGCCTTTGGGGTTACATCTTCTCCGTTAATAACGATTCGTGCCATTGTCTTCATCATCCTTAGCTGTTTCCCGGTTTGTTGATTACCTTGCATCCATAACCCGGCCGAAAAGTGAATGCAAGAAGCTAAAGCCTCAGTTAGGCGACTGAGGCTGTGATGTGTCGTTGGGAGGTGACTCATCAAGTAGACGTAAAGGGAATCGAACCCCTGACACTTGCGGTGTAAACGCAATGCTCTTCCTCTGAGCTATACGTCCTAGCCAAGACCCGAAAGTCTTGGTTGGAGAATGGAGTGTATTGAAAGAACGACTTTGTGAGCCGTAGTGAACTGCTCAGACTTGAACTGAGAATGGGACGCCTATGGTGATATGAGCAAGAGAAACACCCGTCCAGTCCTACCTAAGGAACAAGGGGAATGGAGAAGAAACCCCTGTTCTACTTACAACAAGGGGGATTCAGAAGGTTCTGTGACAGAAGAAAACCCGCCCAAAAAGCCACTACCCCCTTCTCCGGGCCTTTTTGAAGACTTTGGCCGTTCTGGAAGGGGTATGAAAAAGTGCCCTGACTTTTCGTTGTTGCTGGTCAGGGCACTCTAAGGGGTTTGAAAAGCTCTTCAATTTTCTCTAACGGCTCTCTAGCCTGATGAACTTTTCAGAAGGTTTTCAGTCCTTCATGCGGTTGATTGCTCGATGGACAGTGTTCATAGGGACATCCACACCCTTCACTGAAGACACCTTCTCCTGAATCTTCGCTCTGTCCTCAAGACCGTTTCGATATAGCTCCTGGACAAGTCGAGCAATGGACAGGTCAGAGGACAGCTCGGGGAACCTGTCTTCAATGTCCTTAGCGCTTGGTGTCTTCTTAACGTCCACTGTCTTCTTCTTGGGGACACTGTCCTTCTTGTTGACTAGCTGGACAGGCTGTGTCTCTGTCTTCTGTCCACCGGCCGTTTCTGTCTTGGTGACGTCCTCAAGACGATGCTTGATGACTGAGGACATTCCCTTGAAAGTGTCCATTGGGTATCTCAGCCAAGCAGCTTTTCCATAGACAGGCATTGACTTAGCCACTCTTCCTCGCTTGCGCAATTCCTTACGGTTCTCAAAGCGAAGCATCAGTTCAAAGAGGATGCCAGCCACTACAGGTGGTGCAAGGAAGAAGACCTGTCCGGCCAGTCCTAGACCCATAAGAACTGCGTGCTGATAGTTCAACCAAGCGGATACGGCTACAAAGCCAAGGGTGGCTAGACGTGCCGTAAGTCCACTGTCTTCTGTCTTGCTGTACTCACTACTCAATACCGCAACGTAGATTGCGGCTCCATCAAAGGCGACGCTAACCGCGTAAGCCAACCACTTTGGTAGTTCAAAGAAGTCCATTGCCATGGTAGCCATTGAGTACCAACTGACTGCCAAAGCCACAATGAGGACAAGCCCAAAGCCTGTCCACTGTGCAATCTTGCTCTTGTTCATTTCAATTCTCCTAAGTTTTAGTTGTCCTCCATTCTCTAGGTGGACTGTCAACTTCTCCTGTTGACTAGTCCATTATCTCTTGACTTTCATTATGAAGCAAACTGGACATGCCTAACCCCCCCCGTTCCGGCGCGTCTCCTTAAAGACACTCAAAGGCGGGGTCTCTATGAAACTGAAGGCAAAGGGAAGCAGGGTCTATCTAACAAGAAGCAAAGGAGAAGAGGTCTAACTACTTAGAAACAAAGAAGAGACATCCCTAGCCTTCTCTTGCTAGAGACATCTCTTTGTTTTCTTGCGTGCCGCCGTAGGCGGTGCGCTTCTCTTCTCTATTACTACTTCTCTGTTTCTTCTTCTCTATTACTCTTCACTATTAGGCCCCGGCTGACCGGAGGAACGTCCGCCGACTGGCCGGAGGATAGTCCTCCGATGTACCGGAGAACAGTCCTCCGATAGGCCGGAGGAACGTAAATGGGCGGGTTAGAGAATGACTGCTTCCTTGGCATAGTCAGACAGCCAAGAAGGAGCATCCCTCTCAATGACTCTGAGAGCTTGCCTCAGCCTTGCTCTTGAACGGGAAGAAGTGACGACCTCAAGAATGGCTGTGATGCGCTCTAGCGTGGCCTCAGCGTCTCTCCAAGCCTCAGCCTGAGTAAGGGCAGACAGCTCAGCAACCGAGTAGTAGAGAGAGCCACGACTCAGAGGCTTAACCAACTCATTGGCTCTTTGAAGATGAGGGATGGCTTCTCTGGGCTCTCCAAGGGAAAGGTAGACCTCTCCCCAGTGCCCAATGACCTCCATCTCATCAACCCACCAAGCCCACTTAGGGTCTCTGGGTCCAATGGAGTCCTGAAGGGCTCCCTCAGCCCTTCTCATGGTGTCTAGAGCCCTTCCCTTGTCTCCAGCGATAGCAAGAGCCCTAGCGTGCCTTACGCGGCCTAGGAGGGCTACTCGCGCCGGTACCTTAGGAAGAGTTATCAAGCTCTCAGAGATGCGGAGCGCTTCACCAGCCTTGTTGTCCTGCACGTCTTGCATGGCAAGCATGTCCAAAGCAAACCACTGCATGGGATTGTCGCCAGCAAGCTTGGCAAGAAGGTGGGACTCCATAAAGGCTTCTCTAGCCTCCTGCTGCCTGTTGGCATCAAAGAGGAGCCAGCCTGCTACTTCTGCAATCTCAGCTAGGCCGGACAGCTTTCCCTTGTCTTCATAGCTCTTGAGCTTGGAATGCTCGCCTTTCCAAACCTGCTTAGCAGCAGAGGCGACGTTATCCCCACCATGACGGTTATCGTGCTCAAGAAGAAAGCCAACGGCATTACGTACATAGTCGCTTTCCGGCGGTTCTTCTTCCCTCACCGGCTGCAACTTAGAAGACAGGTCTGTTCCCCAGAGGCTATCCAGGGTTTGAGCAAGTTCACGAGAAGGCTTCTGTTTGTCATTGAGCACGCGAGAGAGGAAGGCGACGTTGTAATGAGCTTCCCTGGCTAAGCCCCTAAGGCTTAGTCCTCTGGATTCAAGCTCTGCCTTAACGGCTCTTGAGAAGTCGCTCACTGAGGCCCCCACGTGTTGACCAGAACAGTCAACACCCTATCAACGCAGGTCAACACCACCCATGCGCGTTCCGGGGGTTGGATGGTGTAGGTAGGCGGACCGGGCGCCGCGCGAACGGCCCCGGTCCTGGTCAACGCTGATAGGAGCGTCAACACGTGCAGCATACGACGAGTGTCCGGCGGTGCCTGTGACCATGGTGCCGACTGGGAACAATGCGGCCTCTGCGAGTGATGGGCCCGTAGTCACCAAAGAGTGGAGTTGGGTTCAGACTGCTGCGGTAGTCCCTCTCTCCCGAAAGGTCTTCCGTAAGTGGCTGGCTAAGCTTGAAGCCTCCCACTATGAAGAAGACGCAACTCTCTGCTTCATGGAGCTTCTCACTAACGCTATCCGGATTGACTCTCCGGACGGCATGACTGAGACCAAGTGGATTCTCACCGACAACAAGCTGAGGGTTGAGGTTAAGGACTTCTCCGAGAACGCTCCTTGGAGGCAGAACCCTGACTCTGAGTCCGAAAGCGGAAGAGGACTCATCCTCGTTCATCTCCTTGCCGACAAGTGGGGTTATGACCACTGTGCCTTCATGGATGAGCGAGGAGTAACCCCCGGCAAGTGGGTCTGGTTCGAGCTTCACAAGTAGAACCACTCAAGGACAGGAAGCCCCGGAGTATCCCCCGACTCTGGGGTTTCCGCCTGTCTGAAACCAAACAGCAGAGAGTGAACACCATGGAACTTGCAGTCATAGCCTTCATCGTCTTCTGTGCCTACAAGATGGGGCACAAGGATGCTTACAAGAAGGGCTTCAACGATGGAGTCAAGAAGGCTAAGGACTACACCCTTGAGGTGAGCATCAAGGAGAAGAAGAAGTAGGCATGGGCTCAGAGATTCGTTGCGAGCGGTGCCTCAAGGGCATCAACCAGCGAGACAAGCTAGTAGTCATCGATGAAGCGGCCTATCACTACAAGTGTGCTGAGAGGCTTGAGAAGGGCCGTAGATAAATTCCTGAGCCTCCCGTAATTGTTCCGGGCCTCTGTGTCCGGGATGAATTCTTGAAAGCCGTAGATAAGCGTCTACGGCTTTCTTGCATTAGAAGAGACCGTGCCTTACCCTAATAAGGGTCAGTGGGAGTGAGTGGCGTTCTCCAATTTGACATTAAGAAGCCTCCCGTGATACCATAAAGACGTAAGCAAGAAACACCAAGAAGTTAGTGTGAGTCAGACACTAAAACTCGGAGGTAAACCAAGAAGCTTCACAACTCTAAATCGTTGTGTGTTCTAGTACCCCTGAAGATGCTGACTCCATCTTCAGGGGTACTTCTCGTTTACCGAGAAAAGAACACAATCAACGAATGGAGTTTTAACAAGGATATGGAAAACACAACACCAGAGGGACCATTTGAGTTCCAGGCAGCAGTTTGGGTCTCTGACCTAACACCACAGGAAAGAGTAGTAGCTCTTGCCTACGGTTCTTCTTACAACTGGAAGAACCAGGATGACTCAAGGTGTGGTATCTACCGCATTGCAGCTATGACAGGCATTGGTAAGAGTCAGGTTTCTAAGTACCGCTCTTCTTTGACTGAGAAGGGATGGCTTGAGACAACCCGCCGTTTTGGTACTAGCAGCCTTACCAAGCCAACGGTTCCGGCCGGATTCTCGTATGAGGACTCAAAGGCCAAGCAGGATGAGCTAGTCCAGTCTCAGAACGATGCTGAGAAGGCACGTCGCAACAAGCCTTCAAAGAAGGATGAGGAGATTGCAGCTCTCAAGGCTCAGCTAGCCGCTCTACAGGCTCCTGTAGCCCCTGAGGAGACTCAGACGGTACAGAGCGACCCTGAGCCTGCTACGTGGTCTGAGATGACCGATGAGGAGATGCATGAGGCTCTAGACCTTGACCCCTTTGAGGAAATCGCGCCGGTAGCCGAGAAGCCAGCAAAGAAGACTGAGAGGAAGGACCCTATGAAGGAGATGCTAGAGGCACGTAAGTCTAAGCAGTCCTTTGAAGACTCTTTTGTAGAGACTCGCATCGGTGGATGTGACAACCCTGAAGAGGCAAAGCGTCTCTTTAATGATGAGGACTTCATCTCAAAGTACCCGAACAAGATTCAGCGTGCGGCTCAGGCTGCATTTGAAGTAGAAGGCTCTATGTCTAAGGCGTGAGCCTAGAAAGGTTGAGGAACATGAGTGACAAGATTCCATGCATTGACTGCGGTACAGAGCGACCAAAAGACAGGCGTAACTTTCCTTGGGGTTCCAAGAAGCCTAAGGTCTGCTCTCCTTGCATCCAAGTCAGATTCTTTAAGACGTTTGTTGAGCTAGACATTGACTGGGACGCAATCCTTCAAGACGACAAGAACACCGCCTAACTCTAAGGAGAAAGAATGAACCTGCTCATCATTGCCATCATCGTCATTGTGGCTTACTACTACGGTAAGCGCGTTGGATACCAGGCAGGAAGCCAGGAAGTTCAGCAGTACGTCATTGAAGTAAAGAAGAAGGGTGAGTGACGGATTGGATTTGGCTTTATAATTCAATCCGTCGTAAGATGGACTAAGACAAGGGAAAACCGACTGAAAGGAAACCCTTGGACTAACTAATAATGGAGAAAACAACATGAACAAGAACCCTTTCAACGAGGAAGGCTTTAAGAAGTGCCCTGGATGCGGTGAAGAGAAGCACCAGGAGGAGTTTTACAACAGCAAGTCAACGGTGAACGGCAAGCTAAGCCGTTGCAAGACTTGCGTAGACGCAACAAACAAGGAATGGAGAGAAGCCAACCCTGAGAAGGTCATTGCCGCTCAGAAGGCTTGGAGAGTTGAGAACGAGGGTCACACCTACACAGACAAGCAGTCTGGCTATGTGACTTACATTGGCTACAACCACCCGATTGCTAACCCATCAGGTGTTACGCCTTACCACCGCATCGTTCTTTGGAACGAGATTGGCCCTGGTCAGCATGAGTGCTACTGGGGATGTGGAAGAGTCCTCTCCTGGGGAATCAACCACATTGAGAACACTGAAGAAGGTCTAGTTGTAGACCACTTGAACGGCATCAAGAACGACAACCGCCCGGAGAACCTAGCCCCATCCTGCCAGCCATGTAATTCAGGAGTTTCACGACTCAGCCGCAAGGTTTTCGTTGGGTGCTTCTTTGAAGGTTGCGACAAGCAGTCTGCTGCACATGGTCTTTGCAGGGGTCACCTGATGCAGAAGTACAGCGGTAAGGAACTGACTCCCCTACGCAAGAGAGTCATTGCTCAGGTAGATGAGAACGGCCGTACATGCACTGAGTGCGATGAGCACAAGCCTCTAGAAGACTTCTCACTCAACAGCAGTGGCCGTTACCGCTCTAAGTGCCGCAAGTGCTTGAGCCTTATCAGCGCAAAGAACACAGCCGAGAGAATCGCCAAGAACACTCCTTGTTCTGAGGATGACTGCAAGAAGCCAGCACTGACTAAGGGGCTTTGCTCCACTCACTACTCACGTGCCTACCAGAAGAGCAAGGAGGTAGCAGCGTGATTGAGGCACTAACCTTCTTCTTCATCTTTGGGCTTCTAGGAGCCTTTGGGTATCGAGTAGCTGAGCTTTTCATCAAGGCTTACGCCAAGTAAGACTGAGAACCCCGCCAAAACGGCGGGGTTTTCCTTTACGGTTTCGCCTCATAATGCAAACCGTGAGACAATAAACATGTAAGGGCAGAACGCGCGGAGGAGACGACGCCCTTGAAATAAAACACACAGGAGAATTGAACGATGGAATTTGTATTGAACGAGTGGCTTGACTACGCAAAGAGAGTTGCTGAGTCATTCCACAGAACCTTTGAGCGGGTTGAGACAGAAGACATTTACCAGGAGCTAGCCATTGAACTAGTCCTCAAGGAGAAGCAGCTAGTAGCCGCCTTTGAATCTCTGGAGCGTCCAGAGAGCTACACCAGGGTTCTACTGAGGAACCGAGCATGGGGCTACTGCATGAAGGAGAAGAATGCATTCTTTGTCCAGACGGACATCTATGATTACCAGACTGAAGACGTCAGAATCATGATTGAGCAGTACCTAGGAGGAACCAGAGAAGGAATGATGGTCCCTGAGGATGCCAAGAGCGTTCATGGAGACGATGACCTAGCAGTCTTTGCAGATATCGCGCGGGTTGTTGATGGACTCTCAGAGGCAGACCAGAACCGACTAGAGAACTACCTCATGAATTCAGACTCAAAGGATGAAGCGACAAGGAAGGCTTACAGCCGAGTGGTTCGTAAGGTCACGGACACTTTGAACCGTGACAAGCGCAAGGCTTCATATGAATACGATGGAACCGGTACTAGGAAGGTACTGACCAACAGGAAGGCTTTGGGAGCAACCAAGGAGACTTACAACACGAGAGAGAAGGATTTCGCATGATGAGCAGAGAACAACTAGAGGTGATTGAGGGAGAGCTTGACGTAACCATTGGGTACTTGCTCATCAATCGAATGATGGATGCAGACCTAGTCATTGTTGGACTAGAGAACGTGCTAACGAACCTAGCCGAAGCAGTGGCGGCTACTCGTGAGGAATGAAGAGCCACTAGGCAGAGTGCTCCTGGTCCCCCTCTTTGATGAATTTTGGTGGGAGTGTAGAAGGTCTAACGGCACCCTCTTTGACTTTGGATGGGATACAGACCTTAGGAGAGCGAATCAAGCAGCAAGAGAAGCAGGAAGACGGCTAAGCAGAGAGCTTGGCTACTGAGACTAGAGCCCCGGTAATCCCGGGGTTTTCTCGTAGGAGGAGAAATGAAGTATTGCAAGAAGGGTGACCATGAGGTTCCCCTAGAAGAGTTCAATAAGAGCAAGAAGGCCAAGGATGGCTTGCAGTCCTACTGTCGTGACTGTCAGAAGGGTGCCCACAAGGAAACTTGGGCGGGTTTCTATGAGAAGAACCGCGACAAGAGACTAGAGGCAACAAAGCAATGGAGAATAGACAACCCTGGAAAGAGAGCCGACTATCAGAGAGCAAGGAATGTCGCTCTGAAGAACGCTAAGCCCTACTCCCTTGTCACTGACTGGAAGGAAGTAGTCCTAGGCTTCTACGGAGAGAAGTGCATGAAGTGTGGTTCTACTGATGACTTGACTGTTGACCATATCCGGCCGGTAGGTGAAGGAGAGCACGCACTTTTCAACATGCAAGTTCTCTGCCGTTCATGTAACTGCTCTAAGGCAAAGGGAGACACTGACTATCGACCATGGCCAAGACTCCTTGACCGAACAGTCTCCTAGACAGCAAAAAGCCCCTAGCAATTGCTAGGGGTTCAGAAGGCCCTGTAGGGCTTTGTAAGAAAGTAGGGGTCCTGAGGGACCTAGGAAGGCTGCAAGGCTCTTAGAACGGCTCTCAGAGGCTTCTAGAGGGAGCGTGGATTCTCGTCATGAGACTCATCTGTCCGTACTCCGCCACCGGACCAGGGAAAACTACTCACAGTGAGGATTCTGCTGAGTAGCTGACCGCCCGTTACGAACCAAGTAGGATGCACCCGTAGGGTTGAGGCCGCTCGGAGTCGTGGACGTTCATCTGGCACCCGTAGGTGCGAACCTCATATGTACGTGTGGCGTCCACTGCGCCGCTCCGGTCCGTGCTGCTCATGCAACAAGAGTAGGCGGTGTCCGGCACGCCCCCGCCCGGATACCGACGGAGGCCGGTATTCCGCCTCTGGCGAGTCCTCGCCAGGGCTCTGGTCATCACGGTGAGTGACCTGTCAGGATCGCAAGCATGTTCACGAATCCGCTCCGCACCCGCCGCGCGAGGCTCTTCGCCGGGGCCGCCGCCGTCCTCGCGGCGCTCGGGCTGCTCTCGTGGTGGCTGCTGCCGCTGGGAGAGCCGGAGCCGCGGGACTCCGTCACCTTCAGCACCGGTGTGCACAACGGGGTGTACCAGCGGTACGGCGCGCTGTTGAAGGACGCCCTCGCCGAGGATCTGCCGGAGGTGGACATCACCCTGCTGACGAGTGAGGGGTCGCGGCAGAATCTCGCCCGGGTGGCCTCGGGGGAGGCGGACTTCACGATCGCCACCGCCGACGCCGTCGCGCAGTACCAGCGGGAGGGCAGGCCGGGCGCGGACCGGCTGCGGGGCTGTGCCCGGCTGTACGACGACTACGTCCAGCTGGTCGTGCCCGCGGACTCGCGGGTCCGCGAGGTCGCGGATCTGCGGGGGCTGAAGGTGGGGGTCGGCCAGCCGGGGTCGGGGGTCCGGCTGATAGCGGACCGGCTGCTGGCCGCCTCGGGCCTCGATCCGGTGAAGGACGTCACGGGCGTGCCGAACGGTATAGACACCGTTCCCGAGCTGCTGGAGAACGGAACGATTCAGGCGTTCTTCTGGTCCGGGGGGCTGCCGACGAAGTCGGTGCAGTCGCTCTCGGAGCGCTTTCGGATACGTCTGGTCCCGCTGGAGCGGGGCCTGATCGAGAAGGTGCACCGGGCGGGCGACCCGACGGGCTCCTACCGGTTCGCGGTGATGCCCCCGGATCTCTATCCCCGCGCCCAGAGCAGCGTCCCGGTGAATTCGATGGCGGTGGCGAATCTGCTGGTCACCACCGACCGCACGGACTCCGCCCTGGTGGAGGGCTTCACCAGAACGGTGATCCGCAGCCGTGACGGCATCGGCCGTACGGTTCATCCGGCCCAGCTGGTGGATCTGCGGACCGCCATCTACACCGAACCGCTGCCGCTGCACGAGGGGGCCGGGCGCTACTACCGCTCGGTCAAGCCGTAGGGGCCGGTGGGGTACGGGGGACGGTGAGGGTGACCTCCAGCCCCTGGGGCTCGTGATGGGCGTAGCCGATGGTGCCGCCGCCCGCCGAGAGGAGCGCCCGGGAGATGGAGAGCCCCAGTCCGGAGCCCTTGACGTTCTGATGCCGGTTGCTGCGCCAGAAGCGGTCGCCGACCCGGGCCAGTTCGTCCTCGGTCAGTCCGGGGCCCTCATCGGTGACGACCACGGTGGAGCTCTCGCCCCGGGAGGCGACGGCCACGGTGACCTCCGCCCCGCCGGGGGTGAACTTGACCGCGTTGTCGATCACCGCGTCCAGGGCGCTGGAGAGCGCTATGGGGTCCGCCCAGGCCGTGACCGCGCCCCCGGTCCCGGTCAGCCGGACACCCTTGTCCTCGGCCACGGGCCGCCAGGAGGCGATGCGTTCGGCCGCCAGGGCGCCGATATCGGTGAGTTCGAGAGGAGCCGAGGCATGTTCGGCGAGTGCGAGATCGAGCAGGTCGTCGAGTACCTGCGCGAGACGTCTGCCCTCGGTACGGACGGAGGCGATCTCCTCGTTGCCCTCCGGCAGCTCCAGCGCCAGCAGCTCGATCCGGAGCAGCAGGGCCGCCAGAGGGTTGCGCAACTGGTGGGAGGCGTCGGCGACAAAGGCCCGCTGTTGTTCGAGTACGCCTTCGACATTGTCGGCCATCTCGTTGAACGAGCGGGCCAGCCGGCGCAGTTCGGGTGGCCCCCCGGCGGCGGCCACCCGGGAGTTGAGCCGTCCCGTGGCGATGTCGTGGGTGGCCGCGTCGAGTACCCGTACGGGCCGCAGCACCCAGCCCGTGAGCCGGAACGCGGCGGCGACGGCGAGCAGCATCGCGGCGCTCTCCCCCGCGGCGATCAGCAGCCAGCCGCGGAGTACCCGCTCCCGGAGCTGGTCGGTGGGCGAGTCGGTGAGGACGACGGCGACGACGTCCCCGTCGCGGACCACGGGCGAGGCGACGACCAGCCGTCCGTCCCGGTCCCAGGGCCATACCTGCGGAGGGTCCTGGGAGCGGCGGCCGGTCAGGGCCTCGCGGAACGCCTCCCGGCCCTGTCCCTCGGCGGGGACGACCCAGTTGCCGGGGGCCCGGGCCATCAGGGACTTCCCGTCCCGGAGGAAGACCCCCACATGGATGCCGTAGGTCGAGTAGTACCGGTTGAGCTGGTCCTGGAGCATCGATCTGCGCTCCGGCTCGGCGCCTTCGCTCGCCGTGACGAACTGCGCCAGCGCCGCGAACCGTACGGTGTCGTCGATCCGGTCGACCACCACCCGCTGCTGCTGGCCGGCGGCGAAACTGACGGCGAGCGGGAAGCCGAGCGCCAGCAGGACTCCCGCCATCAGCACGATCAGCAGGGGAAGAAGGCGGGTACGCACGGTCCCCTCAGTCGCCCGGTGTCACAAGGCGGTAGCCCACGCCGCGGACGGTCTCGATCAGGGCGGGCATACCGAGCTTGGCGCGGAGCGACGCCACATGGACCTCCAGGGTCCGCCCGGTCCCCTCCCAGTTGGTCCGCCAGACCTCGCTGATGATCTGTTCCCGACGGAACACCACCCCCGGGCGCTGGGCGAGCAGCGCCAGCAGATCGAACTCCTTCCGGGTGAGCTGGACGGCCGTACCGTCCACACTGACCCGGCGGGTGGGCAGTTCGACGGTTACGGCGCCCAGCCGCAGCGCGTCGTCCGCGGCACCGGCGGCGGGCGACTCCTCGACGACGGTCGTACGCCGCGCCACGGCATGGATCCGGGCGAGCAGTTCACCGGTGTCGTACGGCTTGACGACATAGTCGTCGGCGCCCAGATTGAGTCCGTGGATCCGGGAGCGGACATCGGCCCGCGCGGTCACCATGATGACCGGAGTGGCGGTGATCTTCCGCAGCTTTCCGCAGACCTGGTAGCCGTCCTGGTCGGGCAGGCCGAGATCGAGCAGCACCACCCCGAAGGGCGGCTTGCCGGGATGGGTCGCGGGCAGAACGGCCCGCAGTGCCTCCTCGCCGTTGCGGGCGTGCACCACATCGAAGCCGTGCCGGGCGAGGACGGCCGACAGGGCAGCGGCGACATGATCGTCGTCCTCGACGAGCAGCAGTCTCATGTCCCCCCTTCGGTCGTGGCATCACACCGCGGATTCCCCGCAGCCGTCGATGCTCGATGCGTGCTTGCTGTGTAACCGGCCGTGCCCGATGGCGTCACTTCCCGGCGCACGCGATGACGTACCACCGCATGAAGGCCGATTCCGCGCCGGACAGTCAAGGACATTCCCCCCGCCCGCCCGCATCCGTTATCCAGCCGGTACGCCGATGGTCATCTCGTTCACTCATCGTATCCGGACGAGGCCGGATCGTTATGCTCAATTTCCGCTCAGATGTAATGACGCTGGTCGCACCGGGTCACTACTGTCCTCCCCACCAAGGAGGACGGGAGCTGTGGGCCGATGAGCGGAGTGTCTGTGTCCAAGGACGACGGAAGTGCCGCTCCTGCGGCCGAGGACCTGGTCGTACTGAGCGATGTCAACAAGCACTTCGGTGCACTGCATGTCCTCCAGGACATCGACCTGACCATCGCCAGGGGTGAGGTCGTGGTCGTCATCGGACCCTCCGGGTCCGGCAAGTCCACCCTCTGCCGCACCATCAACCGGCTGGAGACCATCGACAACGGGTCGATCTCCATCGACGGCAAGCCGCTGCCCTCGGAGGGCCGTGAGCTGGCCCGGCTGCGCGCCGATGTCGGCATGGTGTTCCAGTCGTTCAACCTCTTCGCCCACAAGACGGTCCTGGAGAACGTCATGCTGGGCCAGATCAAGGTCCGCAAGAAGGACAAGGGCGAGGCGGAGCGGCGGGCGCGCGAGCTGCTCGACCGGGTCGGCGTGGGAACCCAGGCCGACAAGTATCCGGCGCAGCTCTCCGGCGGCCAGCAGCAGCGGGTGGCGATCGCCCGGGCGCTGGCGATGGACCCCAAGGTCATCCTGTTCGACGAGCCGACGTCGGCCCTCGACCCCGAGATGATCAACGAGGTGCTGGAGGTCATGCAGCAGCTCGCCCGGGACGGCATGACCATGGTCGTGGTCACCCACGAGATGGGCTTCGCCCGCTCCGCCGCCAACCGGGTCGTCTTCATGGCCGACGGCAAGATCGTCGAAGAGGCCACGCCCGACGAGTTCTTCAGCAACCCGCGCAGCGACCGCGCCAAGGACTTCCTGTCGAAGATCCTGCACCACTGACCCCAGCGGTCACGTCACCCACCAGTACTTCGGCTGCCGCCCGGGCCACACGCTCCGGCCGGGACCGACCGACCCGCCGGGACCGCCGCGCATCCGTATCCGTATCGGACCGGCGGCCCGGACCAGATCCGGACCGAACCCGGGCTGGTTCCGGGCCGGGTCACGGTCCCGGGTCGCGTCGGCCGACGGACGGCTCAGCAACGGCGAACCACGACGTAAGGGATGTTCACATGAAGCTCCGCGCCCGCAAGGTATCCGCGGCCATCGCCACCGTTCTCACCCTCTCCCTGGCCGCGACCGCCTGCGGCGGCAGCGACTCCGGCGACGGCGGCGGCAAGATCACCATCGGGATCAAGTTCGACCAGCCCGGGCTCGGCCTGAAGACCCAGGACGGCAAGTACACCGGCTTCGATGTCGATGTCGCGACCTATGTGGCCAAGGAACTGGGCTACGAGGCCAAGGACATCGAGTGGAAGCAGAGCATCAGCGCCCAGCGGGAGACGATGCTGGCCAACGGTGACGTCAAGCTCATCGTCGCCACCTACTCGATCACCGACAAGCGCAAGGCCAAGGTCGACTTCGCGGGTCCGTACTTCATCGCCCGCCAGGATCTGCTGGTCCGCAAGGACGAGACGGGCATCACCAAGGCCGAGGACCTCAACAACGCGAAGCTCTGCTCGGTCACCGGCTCCACCTCCGCCCAGAACATCAAGGAGAAGCTGGCCCCCAAGGCCAACCTCCAGCCGCTCGGAGGCTACTCCGAGTGCCTGACCGGCCTGGAGAACAAGTCCGTGGACGCACTGACCACGGACGACTCGATCCTGGCCGGGTACGCCTCCCAGGCCGAGCACCAGGGCAAGTTCAAGCTCGCCGGGCTCAAGCTGAGCGAGGAGAAGTACGGCATCGGTATCAAGAAGGGCGACACCGAACTCAAGGGCAAGATCAACAAGGCCCTCGAGAAGATGAAGTCGGACGGCTCCTGGGACAAGTTCGTCGAGGCCAACTTCGGCAAGTCCGGTTACAAGTACGAGCCCGCGCCGGCGATCGACGCGAGCTGAGGCCAGCGGTGACGTGCCATCGGCCCCGGCGGCCGATGGCACGCGCCATCTACTCACCAGGAGAGATCGCGGGTCAACGTGTTCGATTTCCTCGATTCCCCGCAGTACGACCTGTTCGACGCGTTCTGGTTGACGGTCGAACTCACCGTCTACTCGGCCGTCGGTTCCCTGATCTGGGGAACACTGCTGGCTGGCATGCGTGTCGGCCCCGTCCCGGTGATGCGGGCCTTCGGTACCGGCTATGTCAACGTCGTCCGTAACATTCCGCTGACGGTGGTCCTCGTCGCCTGTTCCCTGGGCCTCGCCTCGACTTTGGGCGTCACCTTCGGCGCCGAAGACTTCGACGACATCGGCTTCCGGATGGCCGTCCTCGGACTGGTCGCCTATACCGGCACCTTCGTCTGCGAGGCGCTGCGCTCCGGGATCAACACGGTCCCCATCGGACAGGCTGAGGCCGCCCGGGCCATGGGCTTCAGCTTCTTCCAGGTACTGACCCTGGTCGTACTCCCCCAGGCGTTCCGCTCGGCCGTCACCCCGCTCACCAATGTGCTGATCGCCCTCACCAAGAACACCACGGTGGCCTCGGCGATCGGTGTGGCGGAAGCCTCGGCCCTGATGAAGACGATGGTCGAGAACGAGGCCGACGCGCTCTTCGCCGTCTTCGGCGTCTTCGCCTTCGGCTTCATCGTTCTGACCCTGCCGACCGGTCTGCTTCTGGGCTGGGTGGCCAAGCGAGTGGCGGTGAAGCGATGAGTTCCGTTCTGTACGACGAGCCGGGCCCCAAGGCGAAGGCCCGCAACATCGCCTACACCATCGGCTTCGTAGTGGTGCTGGGGCTCGCCCTCTGGTGGATTCTCGCCACCATGGCGGACAAGGAGCAGCTCGAATCGGCGAAGTGGAGCCCCTTCGTCAACGACTCCAAGGTCTGGACCACCTTCCTGCTTCCGGGTCTCTGGGAGACGGTCAAGGCGGCCTCGATCGCGCTGGCCATCGCCCTGCCGCTGGGCGCGGCGCTCGGTATCGGGCGGTTGTCCGACCATGCCTGGGTCCGGGTGCCGGTCGGTGCCGTGGTCGAGTTCTTCCGCGCCATCCCGGTACTGTTGCTGATGGTCTTCGCCTTCCAGTTCCTGGTGGAATTCACCGACATCGAGTCGGACTTCCGGCCGCTGTACGCCGTCGTCATCGGCTTGGTGCTCTACAACGCCTCGGTCATCGCGGAGATCGTCCGGGCCGGAATTCTGTCGCTGCCCCGAGGACAGACCGACGCCGCCCAGGCGATCGGGATGCGCAAGGGCCAGATGATGACGTTCGTTCTGCTGCCGCAGGCGGTCACCGCGATGCTGCCGGCGCTCGTCAGCCAGCTCGTCGTCATCGTCAAGGACACGGCACTCGGCGGCGCCATCCTCGGCTTTGCGGAGTTGCTCTCCCAGAACCGGGCGATCACGGCGAACTACGGCGCGAACACCATAGCCACCCTCACTGTCATCGCGATCATCTTCATTCTGCTGAACTTCGTGCTCACCAGCTTCGCGAGCTGGCTGGAGAAGCGGATCCGGCGGGGGAAGAAGAGCACCGGGGCGGTCCTCAGCGGCGAGTCCGTCGAAGCCGCGGCCGGGGACACCGGGACTGCAGCGTAAGCACGAACGGGCGACGACCAGGGTGGGAACAGCGGAGGCGGTAGTGCCGAACACGGCGCTACCGCCTCCGCCGTCGCCACCCCGCGCACCCCCGATGGATCAGCGCCCGCCGTGCCGCTCCCCCGTCACTTGACGCAGACACCCCCAGTGGGTTGCATACGTTCTGTGATCGCGCACCGGGGCTCCACCGAACCTTCCCGAACGCCAACGACCGCCCTGACGTCCCCGCGAGGCCGAGGAGCCGCTCCGTGGACCCGGTGATCGTCGTCGGCGCCGGGCCGGTCGGCTTGGCCCTCGCCCTCGCGCTCGGCCGCCAGGGCGTACCGTCGGTGCTGCTCGACGAGAGCAGCGAGACCGAGGAACCCCGTCCCGCCAGGACCGTCGTCCTGCGCCCCGACACGGCGGCGGCCCTCGACCGCCTCGGCTGCACCACCCTCGGCGACGAAGGCGCCCACTGGACCGGCTGGCGCTCGATACGCCGTAAGCAGGAGGTGCGACGGCTGCCGCTGGGCGGCGACGCCCCTCCTTCGCCTTTGCACATCCCCCAGCACGCCCTTACTCGCGGACTGCGGGCCGCGGTCGCCGCCCAGCCGCTGGTCACCCTGGTCCCCGGGGGCCGGATCGACGCGCTGGAGCAGGAGCCCGGCGCGGTCACCGTCCACACCCGTGCCCCGGAGGCGACCTGGTGGCGGGGCAGCCATGTCGTGGGCTGCGACGGCGCCCGGTCGACCGTACGCAAACTCCTGGGCATCCGCTTCCCCGGGCGTACGGCGGTGGAACGCCATGCCGTGGCCACCCTGCGCGTCGAACTCCCCCGGCCCGACGAGGCCCTGCTGCACCGTCAGCCACCGTGGCGCGGCGCGGCCGCCGAGATCACCGCCCGCCCCCTGCCCGACGACGTCTGGCGGCTGGACTGGCTGCTGCCGCCCGGCACCGATCTGGTCACCCCCGACACTCTGGTGGCCCGGGTCCGTGACACCCTCGCGGGCTGGTGCGGAACGACTCCGCCGTACGACCTCCTCGACACCGGCGTGTACACGGCGCACCACCGGCTGGCCATGCGCTGGCGGGTGGACCGGGCCTTCCTGGCGGGCGACGCGGCGCATCTGCTCGGGGCGCTCGGGACCCAGGGCCTGGACGAGGGGCTGCGGGACGTCGACAACCTGGCCTGGAAGCTGGCGTACGCCCGTCGGCACGACGGCTCGGAGACACTGCTCGACAGCTACCAGGCGGAGCGGCGGACCGCGGTCGCGGCCCGGCTGCGCGCCGCCGACCACGTCCTGTCGTCGGTTCGCGGGGGCGGGGGTCTGCGGGTCCGGTTGCCCGGGACGGCGCGCGGCCACGACGCCCTGCTCACGGACGCCCATCTCGGCCGGGGGCCGCTCGGCGCCCCGCCCGCGCACACTCATTCGCCGCTCGCGCCCGAACGCACCGCGGCCCAGGTCGCCGTCGCCACGGAACCGGGGGGGCCGGTCGAGGACGTACCGGTGACCGCCCCGGACGGTACCGGGGCGCGGCTCCGGGACCGGCTGGGGCAGGGGCGGCTGCTGGTCCTGCTGATCGCGCCCGGCACCGGGGTGTGGGACCGCAGGCACTGGCAGGGCGCCGGGGTGATGCCCCGGCTGGACGCCGCGGTCTCCGCCCTGCCCGTACCCGCCGAACTGCTGGTGGCCGAGGCATATCCGGGGGCGTCCGCCCATACCGTGCTGCTGGTACGGCCGGACGGGCATCTCGTCGCCGCTTTCCCGGGGGTGCGTCCGGACGAGCTGTACGCGGCGGCCGACGCGGTCCGCGGCGGCGGCGACGCCTCGGCGGCGCCCAGCGACAGCACCGCGGACGTCAATTGACCGAGGGAGGGCACCGATGGTGTACTCCGATCCGTGACCGACACCGATGTACGCCTGTGGCGGAGGGTCCATATGGACCTGCTCCGCTACGCGGGCTGCGTGTGTCGACCGTCCGTCTGACTTCGCGACGTTCTCCCTCCTTCTCCCGGCGCTCCGGTGTCGCTGTTTCCGCGCGCACCGTACGGGCCGCTTCGCGTTCCCGCGCGCCTCCGCGAACTCCTCAGGACGGTTCAACCATGTCCCAGCCCGTGTCCGCGTTTCCCTCCCGCCCGCCGACCCCACCGAACACCTCGACCTCGTCGTCCCCGTCGTTCCCGTCGTCCGCGCCCCCCTCGTCATCCCCCGCTCCGCCGTCGGTCTTCTCCGACTCCGCCGGTCCCACCGGCCCCTCGCCCGTTCCGGCCGGTCCGGCCGCCCGGGGCTCCGGCCCCACCTCCGCCGAACTCCTCGACTTCGTCCGCCGGGCCGCGGCCGACCCCGAGCTGATCGCGTCCCTTCCGCTCGATCCCGACGGCCGTACCTGGGTACGGCTGGCCGGGCCGGGGGCGAGCGAGGCATGGCTGATCGGCTGGCCGCCGGGTTCGGGTACCGGCTGGCACGACCACGCCGAATCGCTCGGCGCCTTCGCCACCGCGACGGGCGAACTGGTGGAGCACTCCCTGGCGGTCCGGCTTCCGGCCGGTGGCTGGAAGACCCTGGAACTGGCGGAGGACTTCGACCGGGAGCGCCGGCTGGCAGCGGGGCAGGGCCGGGCGTTCGGCCGCCATCATGTGCACGAGGTACTGAACGCGTCGGCCGCGCACGCCGTCTCCGTACACGCGTACTATCCGCCGTTGCCGCTGATCCGCCGGTTCAGCCGTACCGGCGCGGTACTCCGCCTGGAACAGGTCGAGCGTCCGGAGGACTGGCAGTGAGCAGCGACAACATCTCAACCGAAGCGTCAACCGCCGACAGCCCCGCCGCACCCGTCGGCATCGATGTCCTGCTGGAGCGGGTCCGGGCGGGGCTCGACCGGGTGTCGGCCGGGGAGGCGGCCGAAGAGGCGGCGGCGGGCGCCCTGCTGGTGGACATCCGCTACGCGGCGCTGCGCGACCGGGACGGGCTCATCCCGGGGGCGGTCGTCGTGGAGCGCAATGAGCTGGAGTGGCGGCTCGACCCCCGGGGCAGTCATCGGCTGCCCGAGGCGGTCGGCCACGATCTGCGGATCGTGGTCGTCTGCAACGAGGGGTACGCCTCGTCCCTCGCCGCGGCCTCCCTCCGTCAGCTCGGCCTGCACCGTGCGACGGATCTGATCGACGGCTTCCAGGCGTGGAAGGCGGCGGGGCTGCCCGTCGTCTGACGGCCGCGAGCGGCCGGGACCGTGCCGGGGGCGTTCCGTCGGCGAGCCCGCCGAGCGATGACTGCTCCCGGCGTAAGGTCCGTACGGTCCTCCTCGCCCGCCCGTCCCGGTTGCGCGGAAGGGGAGGACTGGTCGTCCCAAGGCTCCGTGCGGCCCATGACCGCCGTGCTCCGGGCGCCGGGAGGCGCCACCTCGGCGTCGGATCCGGGGCCGTCGACGGGTCCGGGACGCCGCAGTCTCCCCCGCGGAGCGCGGCGCCGGTCCCGTGAACCGTAGGCCGTATGCCCGGCGGAGTTCGCCGGGCCCATCGGCGACGGCCGGGCCGACGGCGGCGCCCACCGGAGGATCCGGACCGTCGCTGTCGGATATCCGCGCCGTCCTGACGCCCCGTGCCGTGCGTGTTACGGCGGATCGTAGGAATCCGCGGATTCCATGGGATCAGAGCTGTCGAAGGCATCCACCGTCCCGTCCGGCAGCGGTTCGCCCTCTTCTTCGAGGGCTCGGCGGACCACCCGCAGGGCCATGCCCTCGCCATAGCCCTTACGGGCCAGCATCCCGGCGAGCCGCCGGATCCGCCGGTCCCGGTCGAGGCCCCGGGTGGCGCGCAGCTTCCGTTCGACCAGGGCGCGGGCGGTCTCCTCCTCGCTCTCGGAGTCCAGCCGCCCGACCGCCTCGTCGATCAGGGCCGGGTCCACGCCTTTCGTCCGCAGTTCACGGGCGAGGGCGCGGCGGGCCAGCCCCCGGCCGTGATGCCGGGAGTCGACCCAGGCGTCCGCGAAGGCGGCGTCGTTGATCAGCCCCACGTCCTCGAACCGGGAGAGCACCTCGTCGGCCACCTCCGGCGGGATCTCCCGTTTGTGGAGCGCGTCCGCGAGCTGTTTCCGGGTCCGTGGGGTGCCGGTGAGCAGACGCAGGCAGATCGCCCGCGCCCGCTCGGCCGGATCCTGGGGCGGCAGCGTCTTCTCGGCCCTCGACGAGTCGGCGCTGCCGCCCGGCCATTCGGTGCGCCGGGCCATGGGCTAGCTCTTGGCCGCCGCGGCCTTGGCCGGCTTGGCCTTGCCGGCGGGGGCGGGCACCGACTTCGCCGTGTCTCCGGGAGGGGTCGCCGGCCCGCTCGCCGCGTCCGCCGACGGCTCGGCGGCCTGAGCCTCCGGCCGGACGCCCACGCCCAGCTTCTCCTTGATCTTCTTCTCGATCTCATTGGCGAGATCGGGGTTGTCCTTCAGGAAGTTACGGGCGTTCTCCTTGCCCTGGCCGAGCTGGTCGCCCTCGTACGTGTACCAGGCACCGGCCTTGCGGACGAAGCCGTGCTCCACGCCCATGTCGATCAGTCCGCCCTCACGGCTGATGCCCTGGCCGTAGAGGATGTCGAACTCGGCCTGCTTGAAGGGCGGGGCGACCTTGTTCTTCACGACCTTGACGCGGGTGCGGTTGCCGACCGCGTCCGTACCGTCCTTCAGCGTCTCGATCCGGCGGATGTCGAGGCGCACCGAGGCGTAGAACTTCAGCGCGCGGCCACCGGTCGTGGTCTCGGGCGAGCCGAACATGACGCCGATCTTCTCGCGGAGCTGGTTGATGAAGATCGCGGTGGTCTTCGACTGGTTGAGCGCGCTGGTGATCTTCCGCAGGGCCTGGCTCATCAGCCGGGCCTGGAGGCCCACGTGCGAGTCGCCCATCTCGCCCTCGATCTCCGCCTTCGGCACGAGGGCGGCCACCGAGTCGATGACGATCAGGTCGAGCGCGCCGGAGCGGACCAGCATGTCGACGATTTCGAGCGCCTGCTCGCCGTTGTCCGGCTGGGAGAGGATGAGGGAGTCGATGTCGACGCCCAGCTTCTTCGCGTACTCCGGGTCGAGGGCGTGCTCGGCGTCCACGAAGGCGACGGCGCCGCCGGCCTTCTGCGCGTTGGCCACGGCGTGCAGCGTGAGGGTCGTCTTACCGGAGGACTCCGGTCCGTACACCTCCACCACCCGGCCGCGGGGCAGCCCGCCGACGCCGAGCGCGACGTCGAGCGCGGTCGACCCGGTCGGGATGACCTCGATGGGCTCGTTCGGCCGCTCGCCGAGGCGCATCACCGCGCCCTTGCCGAATTGGCGTTCAATCTGTGCGAGCGCGGCGTCGAGCGCCTTCTCGCGGTCGGTTCCTGCCATGGGTTCCACCCGGTTTGCTTGTGTCGATCGCTTCACGTCAAAGACGCTAACCCCTGCCACTGACAATGGGCCCCGGCACCCGTCCCGCCTGTGGACGACGCCCCGGTGAAGCCCGGCGCCGGAGCCTCCATAAGAATGGATGTTCGATTTTGGTGTCAAGCGCATCGCCCGGCGCGCCGCCGAACCGGTGAGGCCGTACGGCTCCGGCCCCGCCGCCGGTACGAGACGCCACCCCCGCCTCACGCACCGCCGCCGTCTCCTCCCCCACAGCCGTTCGACCGGTCGCGGCGGCCGCCTCCCGGCGACAAATAGCCGAGAGGATTGTCAGTGGCCGCCTCTACTCTGATTCCCGTGCGTGATCCGTGAGGGGGGGAACCTCGCGATCGCCCGTTCCCTACTTCTCTCCGGCCCTCCCCGGCCGGTCCAGTGCGCAGCGCGAGGTGATGCGGTATGACGTCCACCGTCGAGGCGGAGGAGACCCCTCCCGAGAGCAACAGCTTCCAGGTCGATCTGCGCGGCCTGGTGGATCTGCTCTCCCACCATCTCTACTCCAGCCCCCGGGTCTACGTCCGGGAGCTGCTCCAGAACGCGGTGGACGCGGTCACCGCCCGCCGGGCCGTCCACCCCGACGCCCGGATCAGGATCCGGCTCTCCGCCGCGGCGGGCGCGGTCTCGATCGAGGACAGCGGTATCGGCCTGACCGCCGACGAGGTCCACACCCTGCTCGCCACCATCGGCCGCAGCTCCAAGCGCGGCGGCGAGCACGGCCTGGAGTCGGCCCGCCGGGAGTTCCTCGGCCAGTTCGGCATCGGGCTGCTGGCCTGCTTCGTCGTGGCCCGCGAGATCCGGGTGGTCACCCGCTCGGCGCGGACGCCCGAGGCGCCCCCGGTGGAGTGGCTGGCCCGCGACGACGGTTCGTACACGGTACGCGTCCTGCCCGACGAGGCCAGGCCCGAACCGGGGACGACCGTCCGGCTGGAGCCCCGCCCCGGCGCCGCGGAGTGGCTGGAGCCGGGCCGGGTGGAGGAGCTGGCCCGCGACTTCGGCTCCCTGCTGCCGTACGACATCGTCTTCGCCGACGGCTCCGGGGCCGAGCGCCCGGTCACCGACCGGCCCGCCTTGTGGGACCGCGAGTACCCCACCCCCGCGGCCCGCCGGGTGGCGCTCGCCGGGCACTGCTCCCGGCTGTTCGGCTTCACCCCGCTCGACACGATCGACCTGGATCTGCCGGTCGCCGGGGTGCGCGGGGTCGCCTATGTGCTCCCCGAGCCCACCAGCCCGGCCCACCGGGCGGGACACCGCGCCTATCTCAAGGGCATGCTGCTCACCGACCGCGCGGACAATCTGCTGCCGGAGTGGGCGTTCTTCGTACGGGCCGTGGTGGACACGGACTCCCTGCGCCCGACGGCGTCCCGGGAGAACCTCTACGACGACGAGACCCTGGCCGCCGTCCGGGACGCGCTGGGGAACGCGGTCCGCGGCTGGCTGACGGAGCTGGCCGCCGGTGACCCCGGGCGGCTCGCGGCCTTCCTCGACGTCCACCATCTGGGGGTGAAGTCGCTGGCCCGGCACGACCCGGAGCTGTTCGGGCTGATGCTGCCGTGGCTGCCCTTCGAGACCAGCGACGGCCAGGTCGCCCTGGAGGAATTCGCCGCGGCGCACGGGCGGATCCACTTCACCCGGACCGTCGAGGAGTTCCGCCAGATCGCCCCGATCGCCGCCGCCCACGGCCTCGGTGTGGTCAACGCCGGTTACACCTATGACGCGGATCTGCTCGCTCTGCTGCCCTCGGTCCGCCCCGGGGTGACGGTGACCGAGCTGGACGCGGGCGCCGTCACCGAGCGGCTCGACCCGGTTCCCACCGAAACCGAGCTGGCGCTGACCCCCTTCCTGGCCGCCGCCCGTACCCGGCTCGATCCGTACGGCTGCGACGTGGCGCTGCGGGCCTTCCAGCCCGTGACGGTCCCGGCGCTCTACCTCGACGACCGGCAGGCCCGCCACGAGCGCGACCGGTCGACCGCCCGGGAGAACGCGGACTCGCTGTGGAGCGACATCCTCGGGTCCCTGCGCGGCTCGGCGCCCCGCGCCCGGCTGGTGCTGAACCACAACAATCCGCTGATCCGCCGGATCGCCGCGCTCCCCGACCCCGAGCTGACCGGTACCGCGGTCGAATCGCTGTACGGGCAGGCCCTGCTGATGGCCCAGCGGCCGCTGCGGCCCGCCGACACGACCCTGCTCAACCGGGCCTTCCTCGGGCTTCTGGAATGGGCGACCCACCCCGCCCCGAGCGCCGCGTCGCAGGAGGACCAGAAGTGACCACGATGACCGTCGAGGAAATCCGCCGGGGCCTGCTGGAGAACGCCCGGGATTCCCACGGCCCCGCCCGGACGGCCCGCGCGGAGTCCCTGGGCGCCGCGGCCGAGTCGGCCGGTGACCCCGGACTGTTCCGGCAGTCCCTGATGGGTTTGATCGACGCCTACGAGTACAGCGCCGAGCGCACCAAGATGGTGGTGCCGTTCGCCCGGCTCCTCCAGGAGTACGACCGCGACCCGGCGGCCTTCGGCTCGTACGAGGTCCACAGCCTGTTCTGGCGCTTCAAGTGGGTCACCGGCGGCATCGTCGACTCGCCGGACGTCCCGCTGGACGCGGTGGAGCGCTGGCTCGTCGACATGGAGCGGCGGTACCGGCTCGCGGGCCACAGCGCGCGGGCCGTCCGCCAGGCCGAGCACGTCCTCGCCGAGGCGACCGGCGACGAGGAGCGGACCGAGCGGGCCTTCGCCGCCTGGCTGGCCGCCGACCGGGACTCGATGAGCGACTGCCATGCCTGCGAGCTGAACGACCAGGGGCGTTACCGGGCCCGCCGGGGCGAGGACGCCGAGGCCGTACGGATCTGGACCCCGGTCCTCGACAACACCCTGACGTGCATGGAGGAACCGCACCGGGTGCTCGCCCTCTCCCTGCTTCCGCTGCTGCGGCTGGGCCGGGCCGACGAGGCCCGCTCACACCATCTCCGCGGCTACCGCCTGGCCCGGGGCAATGAGAGCCTGCTCCGCTCGATCGGCGCGCATATCGAGTTCTGCGCCCTGACCGGCAATGAGGCCCGGGGGCTCGAAATCCTCTCGGAGCACGCCGGGCATCTCGGTTCCCTGACCGACGTCGAGGCCCAGATGGACCTCAATGGCGGGGTGCTGGTCCTGCTGCGCCGACTGCGGGAGACCGGACACGGCGACCGGCCCACCGTCTCCCACCAGGGGGCGGTGCGTACGGTCACGGAGCTGTACGACCTGATGTACGCGGACGCCACCGGTATCGCCGCCCGTTTCGATCTGCGCAACGGCACCACACATGTGTCGGAGCTGCTGGCCGAGCGGATCGCCCGGCGGCCCCTGGTCGACGCGCTGCCGCTCGGGGTCCGCAGCCCCCGGCTCTCCCCGGCGGCGGTGCCGTCCCCCCGGCCCGCCGGGGACGCGGCGGCCGACGGCGGCGAACCGTCGGGGGCGTCGGCGGCGGTATCGGCGGTGTCCGGGGTGGCTGCGGTGGCTGCGTCATCGGCGCCGCCGTCCTTCGCGGAGCTGGTCGAACGGGCCAGGGCGGCCCGCCGCCAGGGGCATCCGACGGCCCGCGCCCGGTGGGCCGAGGTCGCGCGCCGGGCCGGTTCGGAGCCGGGTGCCGCCGACGACCCGGCGCTCGCCGCCGATCTGCTGGAGGCCGGGGCCGGGGACGCGGCCGAGGACGGCGCCCCGGAAGCGACCGGGCGGTTCCTCGAAGCAGCCCGGGCCCACCGGGCGGCGGGGCGGCCGAGCCGGGCCGCGTATACGGAGCTGGCGGCGGCCGGGGCCGCGGCGCGCTCCGGCGCCCCGGGCCAGGAGATCGCCGAACTGCTGGCGGCGGCCGTGCGGTCGGCCGGGGAGCTGGACGTGTCGGACCCCACGCGGGAGCGGCGGGTCGCCCTGGCCGAGCTGGCGGAGCTGCGGCTGGGCCCGGTGCTGCGCCACCGGGCCGCGGAGACGACGACGGACCCGGAGGACCCGGCGGAGGTGGGGCACGAGCACGGCCCGGAGGAGGTCGACCCGGTGCTGCTCGCCGGGCTCGACGCCTTTGTCGCGGCCAGGTCCGCCGCCGTGAGCCCGGCCGGTGCCGGGGCCGATCCTTACGGCACGGTGGACGTCCTCGCCCAGGCGGAGCTGACCCTCGCGCATCTGCTGCTGCCCGCCGGTGAGCCGGAGCGCGCCGCGGCGCTGCTGACGTCGGCGGCGGAGCGGTTCATCGCCGCCGGACGGCCCTGGGAGGCGTGCGAGCCGCTGTCGGTCCGGGCGGGTGTCGTGGCGGCGCTCGGTGACGCCGAGGCCGCGGAGGCCGCCGCCCGGGCGGCGCTCGGCCACGCGGCCGAGCTGACCGAACCGCATGCGCAGGGCTCCGTACGGCTGACCCTGGCGAGCGTCCTGATCAGGTCCGAGGACGGCGCGGCGGAGGCCGCGGACCTCGCCCTGGACGCGGCGCACTGGTTCGACCAGGCGGGGCGGACGGAGGGGCCCGGCAGCCGGGCCCGGCTGCTGCTCGCGGAGGCGTACGCCCGTACGGACCGGGCCGCCGAGGCGGTCGAGGTACTGCATTCGATCCTCCCCGATCTGGTGGCCGAGGGCGATGACGAGGAGATCGTTGGGGCCCGGCGGATGCTGGGACGGCTGCTCCAGCGCGTGGGCGACCCGCGCGGGGCGGCGGAGCAGTATCTGCTCGCCGCCGACGCCGTCACCGGCTGGGAGGATCCGGCGCCGCAGGCGAGTCTGGCGAACACGGCGGCGGAGGCGCTCGCCGAGGCCGGAGTGGTCGACGGTGCGGAGGCGGCCTATCTGCGGGCGCTGGAGCTGTGGCGGCGGGTCGGGGATTCCGTGGTCGCCGAGGTGCGGGTGCTCCGGTCGCTGGCGTGGCTGCGGCTGCGGGCCGATACGTCCCTGGCGGAGTACGGGAAGGCCCACGCCTTCATGGCGGAGGCGCTCACCCTGGTCCAGGAGGCCGAATCGCCCGAGCTGCGGTACGAGTGGGCGCAGACCTGCTTCCAGCTCGCCCGGCTGCTCACCGCCCAGACCCCCGAAACGGCAGCCGAGGAGGCGGCCGGAACAGCCGCCGGGGACGAGGAGGGCGCCGGGGAGACCATCGGGGCCGGAGCTTCGGCCGGGAGCGGTTCCGGGGACGGCTCCGGCGGCGACGGGCAAGGCCGCGCGGAGGTCCTGGGCCGGGCGATAGGGCTGCTGGACCGGGCGGCCGAACTCTTCGCCGAGTTCGGCCTCGCCGCGGTCTACGACCGGTTCGACGCGCTGGCGCGCGCGGCCTGGACGGAGCACCAGCGGGACGGGGACGCCGCGAAGGACCGGATGAAGGCGCTCGTCGCGGAGCTGGAGCAGGGGGACGGCGAGGAGTCGGCCGAGCTGCTGGAAGACGCCCGGGAGATGCTCGCCCAGATGTGACCCGGAGAGCCCGGCCGGGGGCGCCGTAAGACACCCCGGCCGGTCGGCCGACCCGGCACGGGTGTCGTACGGCGGCCCCGCCCCGGGGCGCCGTACCCGTACGGGCATGCCGCCGGGCCTCGCGCGGGCCGGGTTCCCGCTCCGGGCGGTTCAGTCGCCGGTGGTCGGTCCGGCCGGGTCGGGGACGGTCGTCCGCCCGGCCCCGGACGGGCGGAAGATCCGCAGCAGCTGTCCGGGCCGCCGGTCGCGATGTCCCTGGACCCGGGGGTCGTCCGTCACGGCGTACCGCTTCACATAGGCGCCGAGGAACGCCTGGAGGGTGGCGACCGCCGGGATCGCGATCAGCGCGCCCACGGCACCCATCAGGGCCGTACCCGCGATCACGGAGCCGAAGGCCACGGCGGGGTGGATGTCGACGGTCTTGGAGGTCAGCTTGGGCTGCAGGACATAGTTCTCGAACTGCTGGTAGACCACGACGAACCCGAGCACCCAGACCGCGTACCAGGGGTCGACGGTGAAGGCGATCAGCATCGGCAGGGCCCCGGCCAGATAGGTGCCGATCGTCGGGATGAACTGGGACACCAGACCGACCCAGACGGCCAGCGCCGGGGCGTACGGCACCCCGAGGATCTCCAGCAGCACGAAGTGAGCGGCACCCGAGATCAGCGCCATCAGTCCGCGCGAGTAGAGATAGCCGCCGGTCTTGGCGACGGCGATCTCCCAGGCGCGCAGGACCTCGGTCTGCTTGGCCGGGGGCAGTACGGAGCAGAGCGCCCGGCGCAGCCGTGGCCCGTCGGCGGCGAAGTAGAACGCGAAGAGGGAGATCGTCAGCAGCCGGAAGAGCCCGCTGAGGACGGTGGCGGAGACGTCCAGCACACCGCTCGCGCTGTTCTGGACGTACTGCTGCAGCCAGTCCGACTTCAGCACGCTGTCCTGGACCTCGACCCGGGACAGTTCCGTCTTGAAGGTGGCGTTGATCCAGTTGATCACCGAGTCGAGGTATTTGGGGAACTCCTCGACCATGGTGACGATCTGGTCGGCCAGCATCGATCCCAGCAGCACCACGAAGCCGACGGAGAAGACGAGGATCCCGAAGAACACCAGGAACGTGGCGAGTCCTCGCCGTACCCCCCGGGCCGCCATCCGGCCCACCGCGGGCTCTATGGCGAGGGCGAGGAAGAACGCGATCAGGACGTTCAGCAGGAGCCCGATCAGCTGATGGAAGGCCCAGGCCCCGAGCTGGAAACAGGCGTACAGGGCGAGCGCGAGGACGATCGCGCGCGGCAGCCAGCGCGGCATCCGGGCCGGGCCGAGCGCGCCGCCCGTCGCCCGGGGCGGCGGGCCCGCGGGCGGCGTCACGTCCTCGGCGGTGCCGTCCGGGCCCTTCCCGGGCGAGGGTGCGGCGGTCGCGACACCCGCGCTCTGCGCGGGCGGGCCGGGGGCCGTGCCCTGCGCGGGCACGGTTCTCCGGTCGGGTCCTTCGGCCGCCCGGCCGCTCCCGTCGCCCGGCTCGTCGCCGTCGCGGGAACGGGAGCCGGGGCCGCCGCGACCGCGCCGGTGCTCACCGGCACGGTCGGCGGATCCGTCGTGTTCGTTGTCGTCGTACTGGTCGCTCGTCGGGGCCACCGGCCCAGTGTCGCCTACCGAGGCCGTGTTCGGGGACCCGCCCCGATGTCCTGTGGACGAAGGACGGGTGTCGATCCGGTCCGGGCGCCCGTCCCGGTGGCCTCCGGCCCGTACCGCCGGGCCGGTCGGACGCGGCCGGGCCGTACGCGGAAGGCGGCAGCGGCCCGGGTCCGTGTCCGGCGCGGCCGGTACCTCGCGGTGCCGGACCGGCCCCGGAAGCGGGCGGCGGAGAGCGGGGGAACGGAGAACGGTCCGGGTCAGCGCTTGTCGGCGGGTACGTCGACGGCCGCGCAGACCGCACGCCAGACGTCCTTGGCCTCCCAGCCCTCGTCCAGCGCCTGGTGGACGGTCCGGCCGCCCAGTTCGGTCATCACATGGTCCCGGGCGAAGGAGTCGGCGTAGCCGGATCCGAAGTGGTCCGCCATCCGCTCCCAGAAAATCGTCAACCGCATGACGCCAGTATCCCGCGCAGGGAGTGCGCCCCGGCCCTCTAGCCGCCCCGGCGCCCGCGGCACCTTACGGTCGGGTACATGGACCTGGATGAACCCGATGAAATCGCCGGATCCGGTACGGCCGTGCCCCCGTCCTCCGCGTCACCGCTCGCCCGCGCCGAGTACTTCGTCTGGCTCACCGCCCGCGTTCTGGAGCAGCGGCGCTTCGCCCATCACTTCCTGGGCGGGAGCGCCGAGGCCGTGGACGCGGCCCTGGCCCCTTATCTCAACGAGGACGGCGGCTACGGCCACGCGCTGGAACCGGATCTGCGCGGTCCGGTGAGCCAGCCGCTGCACACCGCGCACGCGCTGCGGGTCCTCGACGCGATCGGCCGTTGCGGCGGTCCCCGCGCGGAACGGCTGTGCCGCTATCTGACCGGGGTGTCGACCCCCGAGGGCGCGCTGCCCGCCGTTCATCCGTCGCAGCGGGGCTATCCGGCGGCGCCCTTCGTCCCGATCGTCGCCGACCCGCCCGGCTCACTGCTGACCACGGGACCGGTCGTGGGCCTGCTCCACCGCAACGAGGTCTGGCACGCCTGGCTCTTCCGGGCCACAGACTTCTGCTGGGCGGCGGTGGAGTCGCTGGAGGACTCCCATCCGTACGAGGTCGAGGCGGCGATCGCCTTCCTCGACGGCGTCCCGGACCGGGCGCGGGCCCGTACGGCCGCCGACCGGCTGGGGCGGCTGGTACGGGAGCGACGGCTGGTGGTGCTGGATCCGGAGCGGGCGGACGAACAGCCCGTCTCCCCCGGCTACGCGCCGGGCGAGCACCATTACCCGTACGACTACGCCCGTACACCCGGGTCGGTGGCCCGGCGCTGGTTCACGGACGGCGAGATGGACCGGGCGCTCGACCGGCTCGCCGGCGAGCAGCGGGACGACGGGGGCTGGCCGCTGACCTGGCGGCAGTGGGCCCCGGGGACGGCGCTGGAGGCCCGGCCGATGGTGACCGTCGAGGCGCTGCTGACGCTGCGGGCGTACGGCCGGGCCATCGGCTGACCCGTGCCGGCCGGGCGGTGTCGCGGAGCCGTGCCCTCCGGCCCCGCGGCCGCCCGGGGGCCCGTACGCCCGGCGGGCCCGGGAACCGCAGGTCAGCCGCCCAGCGCCCGCACACCCGCCGTGACCAGGACGGCCGCCGCGACCACGATCAGGAAGGGGGCCCTGAGCACCAGGGCCAGGGCCGCCGCGGCCAGCCCGGCGGCCCTGGCATCGACGGCGAGGGCACCCTCCGTACTGAAGGTCTGCTCGGCCGTGAGGGCGGCCAGCAGGGCGACGGGGACCAGGGCGGCGAGCCGCCGTACCAGCGGACGTTCCAGGACGTCACCGGGGACCAGCAGACCGGCCAGCTTCACCAGATAGCAGCCGACCGCGGTCGCGGCTATCGCGATCCAGACGCTCATCGTGCCTCGTTCCCGTTCACATGCCCGTTCCCGTTCCCGGGCTTCGGCCCGTCCTCGGTGTCCCGGTCCCGGCGGGGCGCGTCATGCCGGTCTCCGGCCGTCCGGCCCGTGAACCACAGCACAACAGGTGCCGCGAAGGCCGCGACCAGGACCGGCACCCCGGCGGGCAGCACCGGCAGAGCCATGACCACGAGAAGGACCGCGAGTCCGGCGACGGCGCGTTCGGTGGTGGTGCGGAGCATGGGCGCGAGCAGCGCCAGGAAGACGGCGGGCCCCGCCGCGTCCAGCCCCCAGGCGTCGGTGTCCCCGATGGCCTCGGCGCCGAGCGCCCCGAGCAGGGTGGTCGCGTTCCAGAGGACGTAGAGCGTCAGTCCGGTCACGGTGAAGCCGAGGCGCGCGGCCCGCCGTCCCGGCTGGGCCAGCGCGACGGCGGTGGTCTCGTCGATCACCCAGTGCGCGGCGAACGGCCGTACCGCGCGGGGCAGGGCGAGCAGCTGGGAGAGCCGCAGGCCGTAGAAGGCGTTCCGGATGCCGAGGAAGAAGGCCCCGGCCGCCGCCGTGAACGGATTGCCGCCCGCCGCCAGCGCCCCGACCAGGGCGAACTGCGACGCCCCGGTGAAGACCAGCAGGCTCAGGGCACAGGTCTGGAGCAGGGTAAGACCGGAACCGGCCGCGGTGACTCCGAAGGCGAAGCCGGAGAGCCCCACGGCGACACCCACTCCGAGGGCGTCGCGGACGACGGCCGCGTCCGGCTTCGCCGGAGGGGAGTCGGCGGCCGGGGAGCCGGGGACGGGGACGGATGGTGACGGAGGGCTCCCGGGCGGATTCGCGGGGACGGTCTGTTCTGCCATGTGGGGGACGGTACGCGGCCTCGCCCGCGCCGGTCTTGTACGTTCTTGCGCCCTCGCGCCCCGGTACGGGACACGGCGGCCACTCCCCCGGCACCGCGCGAGCCCCGCCGGGGCACGAGCACCGCCGCCCCGCGAGCCCCGCCGACGCGCCCGGCCGCCACCGGGCGCGTCGGTTCACCGCCCGGCGCGTTCCTTGCGGTACGCCCCCGGCGGTACGCCCACGATCCGGGTGAAGTGACGGTTCAGATGGGGCTGGTCGGTGAAGCCGACCGCGACCGCCACGTCCGCCGGGCGCTCCCCCAGGGCCAGCAGCCGCTGCGCCCGCCGCACCCGGGCGTCGGTGAGCCAGGTGTGCGGCGGCATCCCGTACGCCGCCTTGAACGCCCGCAGCAGCGCGAACGGGGCCGCCCCCACCTCCCGCGCCAGCCGCTCCAGCGACGGCGGCTCGGCCATCCGCTCCACCAGCAGCTCCCGGGCCCGGGCCGCGGCCGACGGACCCGCCCCGAGCGGGGCCCGGCCGGGCGGCGCGCCCCCGTTGGTCCGGAGCAGCCGCCCGATCACGGTCCGCAGCAGGGTGTCGGCGGCCAGCGCGTCGCCCGCGTCCGCCGTCTCGTAGACCCGGCGGAGCTGGGCGGACGCGGCCGGGTCGGCCGTGACGGGGTCCCGGAAGGACGGGGTGCCGCGCGGGGCGCGGAGTTCGCCGGCGACGCCGGAGATCAGGTCGAGCGACGGGTAGAGGGCGATATAGGCCCAGCCGTCGGGGTCACCGGTCCTGGCCTCGTGGGGGACCTCGGGGTTGAGGACGGCGATGTCGCCGGGCCGGATGAGGACCCGGCCGCCGGTGAGCCCCATGTCCTCGACCCCGCGCACGACGGTGGCCAGCAGATACCCCTCGTGGCTGTGACGGGGGAAGGTGTGGCTGACGTAGCGGGCCCGCAGCAGATCGAGGTCGGGCAGCTCCTCGTGCCGCCAGTGCCGGGCCCATTCCCGTCCGGCCGCGCCCTCCGGCGCCGTAGCCCTGTCCATGGGGCCATTGTGCGCGCGGCGCCGGGTACGCCACTCCGTCCCGGCCCCGCTAGTGCTGTGACCGGGAAGGTTCACCGGGTTGCTTGTGTGCTGGTTGGTAATGCTCTCCCGGAGCAGTGGGGAGGCGGGATGGCGCAACCGGTCCGGGTTCGCGGGTTGACCGAGCAGGAGGGGCAGAAGCTCCAGCACATCGTCCGGCGGGGCAGTACAAGCTCGGTGCGGTTCCGGCGAGCGATGATGCTGCTGGCCTCGGCCGGCGGCAGCACGGTCCCGGTTATAGCCCGGCTGGTCCAGGCGGACGAGGACACCGTGCGCAATGTGATCCACAAGTTCAACGAGATCGGGCTCGCATGCCTGGACCCTCGCTGGGCGGGAGGCCGTCCCCGCCTTCTCGATCGTGACGACGAGGACTTCGTCGTCCAGACGGCCACCACCCGCCCGACCGTGCTGGGCAAGCCCTTCACCCGCTGGTCCATCCGCAAGCTGGCCGATCACCTAAGCAGGAACATCGCCCGGCCCGTCCGGATCGGCAGGGAGGCCTTGCGGTGCTTACTGGCCCGCCGCGGGATCTCTTTCCAGCGCACGAAGACCTGGAAGGAGTCCCCGGATGCGAACTTCGACGCCAAGCTGGAGAGGATCGAGTACGCGGTCAACGAGCGCCCGGACCGCACGTTCGCCTTCGACGAGTTCGGCCCGCTGGGCATCCGCCCCACCGCCGGCTCCTGCTGGGCAGAACAAGGCAGGCCGGACCGTCTGCCGGCCACCTACCGCCGCACCCACGGAATCACCTACTTCCACGGCTGCTACTCCGTCGGCGACGACCAGATGTGGGGAGTCAACCGGCACCGCAAGGGCATCAACCACACCTGGGCTGCCCTGAGATCAATTCGGGCCGCCCGCCCGGACGGCGCCCCCATCTACGTGATTCTCGACAACCTCTCCGCCCACCTGAACTGGAGAATCCGCAGGTGGGCGCCCCGGAACAAGGTCGAGCTGTGCTTCACCCCGACCTACGCGTCCTGGGCCAACCCCATCGAAGCCCACTTCGGACCCTTGCGGCAGTTCACCCTGGCCAACTCGCACCATCCCAACCACACGGTCCAGACCCGGGCCCTGCACGCCTACCTGCGCTGGCGCAATCAGAACGCCCGCCACCCCGACGTCCTCGCGGCTCAACGACGCGAAAGAGTCCGCATCCGCAGTGAGAAGGGTGTTCGCTGGGGAGGGCGTCGCACCACGATGGCGGCCTGAACTACTACACCTGCTCTTGATACACCCTGACCTCAGTCGGCCTGAGTCTGCGGATCATTGCCCAGGCCGCTCGCCCGGTCAGCCCTTGCGCCCACTCTTCGAGATCGTCTCCGGCGTCGTGGAAGAACCACGAGTCGAAGCTTCCGAGGGCCTCCAGCGCGGGCGCGAGGCCGTATCTGAGCTCGCAGTGAACCTGCACGTAGTGTTCGTGATCACCGTCACTGTCGGAGATCTCGAACTGCCGGGTGAGGCCCAGCGTGAACGCCCGGGGGCCGTCGAACGCGTGGGTCCCGTACTGAAACAGAAGACCATCACCGTCGGGTATGTCCGGGACGTTAAACAGCCGTCGGCCAAACCGGAGGAAGGCAAACCAGAAGTCTTCCGTGACCAGATCGTCAAGCGCTCGCTGCTCTGACCCTGACCCCAGCTCACCCTCAAGCAACCCCACTGCCTCGTCCATCGGCAGTCTCCACGTCATGCCCCACCTCCTCACCCAACACAGCCTCGCTCAGCGTACTGACCCGGTGAACCTTCCCGGTCACAGCACTAGCCGTACCCTTCGGGCCGGTGTCTGTGCTGGTCAGGGCTGTTCCGGGCCGATTGTCAGTGGCACGGTGCACGATGGGGACATGGCCGGGAATGTGCTCGACTCGTTCTCCCCCGCGACCCGGAGCTGGTTCGCGGGGGCCTTCAGCGCGCCCACGGCGGCGCAGGAAGGCGCCTGGCGGGCGATCGGCGAGGGTTCGGACGTCCTCGTGGTCGCCCCGACGGGCTCGGGCAAGACACTCGCCGCCTTCCTCGCCGCCCTCGACACCCTGACGTCCACGCCCCCGCCCGCCGACCCCAAGGCGCGCTGCCGGGTGCTGTACGTATCGCCGCTGAAGGCCCTCGCGGTCGATGTGGAGCGCAATCTGCGCAGCCCACTGACCGGGATCCGGCAGGAGGCGGTGCGGCTCGGGCTGCCGGAGCCGGAGGTCCGGGTGGGGATCCGCTCGGGCGACACCCCGGCCGCCGAGCGCCGGTCCCTGGCTACCCGGCCGCCGGACATCCTCATCACCACCCCCGAGTCCCTGTTCCTGATGCTGACCTCGGCCGCCCGGGACGCCCTCGCAGGGGTGGAGACCGTGATCCTCGACGAGGTGCACGCCGTGGCGGGCACCAAACGGGGCGCGCATCTGGCGCTGTCGCTGGAGCGGCTGGACGAGGTGCTGCCGCGCCCGGCCCGCCGGATCGGTCTGTCGGCCACGGTCCGGCCGGTCGACGAGGTGGCCCGCTATCTGTCGCCGCGCCGCCGGGTGGAGATCGTCCAGCCGCCGTCGGACAAGGAGTTCGATCTGTCGGTGGTGGTCCCGGTCGAGGACCTGGGCGAGCTGGCCGCCCCCGCGGCGGACGCGCCGGGCTCCCCGGCGTCCGGCGGCGACCGGCCGTCGATCTGGCCCCATGTGGAGGAGCGGATCGCCGATCTCGTCCAGGCACACCGTTCGACCATCGTCTTCGCCAACTCGCGCCGCCTCGCGGAGCGGCTCTGCAACCGGCTCAACGAGATCGCCTACGAACGGGCCGCGGGCGAACCCCTGCCGGAGGGCGCCCCGCCCGCCGAGATCATGGCCCAGTCCGGGGCCGCCCGTGGCGCGCCCCCGCTGCTCGCTCGGGCGCACCACGGCTCGGTGTCCAAGGAGCAGCGGGCTCTGGTCGAGGAGGATCTGAAGGCGGGACGGCTGCCCGCCGTGGTGGCCACCTCCAGTCTGGAGCTGGGGATCGACATGGGCGCGGTCGATCTGGTCGTCCAAGTCGAGTCCCCGCCGTCGGTGGCCTCGGGCCTCCAGCGGGTGGGCCGGGCCGGACACCAGGTGGGGGCGGTATCCCGGGGCGTGGTCTTCCCGAAGTACCGGGGGGACCTGGTCCAGTCGGCGGTGGTCACGGAGCGGATGCGGGAAGGCGCCATCGAGGCGCTGCGGGTCCCGTCCAATCCGCTGGACGTGCTGGCGCAACAGCTGGTGGCGACGGTCGCCCTCGACACCTGGCAGGTGGACGACCTGCTGGCGCTGGTCCGGCGGGCCGCGCCGTTCGCGGCCCTGCCGGAGTCGGCGTTCGAGGCCGTGCTGGACATGCTGGCCGGTCGCTATCCGTCCGACGCCTTCGCGGAGCTGCGGCCCCGGGTGGTGTGGGACCGGGTCGCGGGCACCGTCACCGGACGGCCCGGCGCCCAGCGCCTCGCGGTCACCTCCGGCGGCACGATCCCCGACCGGGGACTGTTCGGGGTCTTCCTGGCCGGTGGCTCCGCCGAGAAGGGCGGCGGGGGCCGCCGGGTCGGCGAGCTGGACGAGGAGATGGTGTACGAGTCCCGGGTGGGCGATGTCTTCACCCTGGGCACCACCTCCTGGCGGATCGAGGACATCACCCGCGACCGGGTCCTGGTGACCCCGGCCCCGGGGGTGCCGGGGCGGCTGCCGTTCTGGAAGGGCGACCAGCTGGGCCGCCCCCTGGAGCTGGGGCGCGCGGTCGGCGGATTCCTGCGCGAGGTGGGGGCGATGTCCGCAGAGGACGGCCGGCTGCGGCTGCTCGCCGCCGGTCTGGACGCCTGGGCGGCGGAGAACGTGCTGGCGTATCTGGACGAGCAGCGCCGGGCCTGCGGTCATGTCCCCGATGACCGGACGATCCTGGTGGAGCGGTTCCGGGACGAGCTGGGCGACTGGCGGGTGGTGATCCACTCCCCGTTCGGCGCCCAGGTGCACGCGCCGTGGGCACTGGCCATCGGCGCCCGGCTCGCCGAGCGGTACGGCATGGACGCGCAGGTCATGCATGCCGACGACGGCATCGTGCTGCGGCTGCCCGACGCCGATCTGCTGGGTCTCGACCTGCTCGACGCGGACCCCGCCCGGCAGGACACCGTCTTCGACGACGGCCAGGCACCCGTGGGCGCCGCCGACACCGTCTTCGACAAGGACGAGATCGGCGGGATCGTCACCGACCAGGTCGGCGGCTCGGCGCTGTTCGCCGCCCGGTTCCGCGAATGCGCCGCGCGGGCCCTGCTGCTGCCCCGGCGCAGCCCCGGCAAGCGCACCCCGCTGTGGCAGCAGCGGCAGCGCGCCGCCCAGCTGTTGCAGGTGGCGAGCGAGTTCGGCTCCTTCCCGATCGTCCTCGAAGCCGTCCGGGAGTGCCTCCAGGACGTCTTCGACGTACCGGGTCTGACCGAGCTGATGGGCGATATCGAGGCCCGGCGGGTCCGGCTGGTGGAGGTCACCACGCCCGAGCCGTCGCCGTTCGCGCGCTCCCTCCTCTTCGGCTATGTCGCCCAGTTCCTGTACGAGGGGGACTCGCCGCTCGCCGAACGGCGGGCGGCCGCCCTCTCCCTCGACTCCCGGCTCCTCTCCGAGCTGCTGGGACAGGCCGAGCTGCGGGAGCTGCTGGACCCGGAGGTCCTGGCCGAGCTGGAGCGGGAGCTGCGGTGGCTCACCGACGACCGGCGGGTGAAGGACGAGGAAGGCGTAGCCGATCTGCTGCGGATCCTGGGCCCGCTGACCGATCCGGAGCTGGCCGAGCGGGGCGCCGACCCCGGCTGGGTGCGCGGCCTGGCCGCCGCCCGGCGGGCCATCCGGGTCCGGATCGCCGGTGCGGAGACCTGGGCGGCGATCGAGGACGCCGGACGGCTGCGGGACGCCCTCGGTACGGCGCTCCCCGTCGGAGTCCCCGAGGCGTTCACGGAGCCCGTCAAGGATCCCCTCGGCGATCTCCTCGCCCGGTACGCCCGCACCCACGGCCCGTTCACCACGGCTCGGGCCGCGGCCCGCTTCGGGCTGGGGCCCGCCGTCACCGACGGCGCTCTGCACCGGCTGGCGGCGACGGGCCGGATCGTCGTCGGCGAGTTCCACCCCGCCCCGGCGGCCCTCGGCCCGGACGGCGCAGGACAGGAATGGTGCGACGCCACCGTGCTGCGCCGGCTGCGGCGCCGGTCCCTGGCCGCGCTCCGGCAGGAGCTGGAGCCCGTGCCGCCCGCCGCGCTCGGCGACTTCCTCCCCCGCTGGCAGCACATCGGCGGCCGTGACCTGCGGGGCACCGACGGGCTCGCCCGCGCGGTCGAACAGCTCCAGGGCGTGGCGGTGCCCGCCTCCGCGCTGGAGAAGCTGGTACTGCCGTCCCGGGTGCACGACTACAGCCCGGCCCTGCTCGACGAGCTGACCACCACGGGCGAGATCGTCTGGGCGGGTGCGGGCGCGCTGCCCGGCAAGGACGGCTGGATCGCCCTCTATCCGGCGGACTCGGCCCCCCTGCTGCTCCCGGCACCCCACCCGCTGGAGGAGACACCGCTGCATACGGCGGTGCTGGCCGCCCTCGCCCCCGGATACGGCCTGTTCTTCCGGCAGATCGCCGACCGGGTCAGGGCCGGTCACCCGGAGGTCGCAGATCCCCAGCTCGCCGACGCCGTCTGGGATCTGGCCTGGTCGGGGCGGCTGACCAATGACACCCTCGCCCCGCTGCGGTCCCTGCTGGGCTCGGGCCGTACCGCCGGTTCGACGGCCCACCGCGCCCGGCGGACCGTACCCCGGGGGCGGTACGGCGGTCTGACGACCGCGGCGAGACCCGCGTCCCGCGGCGGCCCGCCGACGGTGAGCGGGCGCTGGTCGCTGCTGCCGCCCGCCGAGCCGGACCCCACCCACCGGGCGCATGCCCTGGCCCGCTCGCTGCTCGACCGGCACGGGGTGGTGACCCGGGGCGCGGTGGCGGCCGAGGGCGTCGAGGGCGGTTTCTCCGCCGCGTACCGGGTGCTGTCCGCGTTCGAGGACCGCGGCCAGGCCCGCCGCGGCTATGTCGTCGAGGGCCTGGGCGCGGCCCAGTTCGCGATGGACGGCGCGGTCGACCGGCTGCGGGCCTCCTCCGGCGCCCGGGAGCGCTCCGAGGGGCGTACGGAGCCCCGGGCGGTGCTGCTGGCGGCGGCCGACCCGGCCAACGCCTACGGCGCCGCTCTGCCCTGGCCCGAGCCGCCGGACGGCGCGGCGCACAAACCGGGACGCAAGGCGGGCTCCCTGGTCGTGCTGGTCGACGGCGAGCTGACCCTCTATCTGGAACGCGGCGGCAAAACCCTGCTGGCCTGGGCCGACGCCGACTCCCCCGGGTTCGCGGCGGCGGCCGGCGCGCTGGCCGACGCGGCCCGGCGGGGCGCTCTGGGCTCGGTCACGGTGGAGCGCGCCAATGGAGTCCCGGCGCTCACCTCGCCCTTCGGCCGGGCCCTGGAGACCGCCGGTTTCCACGCCACCCCGAGGGGGCTGCGGCTCAGACCCTGACGGGCCCGCCCGCCGTAACGGCCCGCCCCCGCCCGCTGCCGCATGATGGAGCCATGCCCGAAGGAGACACCGTCTGGCTGACCGCGCACCGGCTGCACGAAGCCCTCGCCGGAGGTGTGCTGACCCGGTTCGATCTGCGCGTACCCCGCTTCGCGACGGCCGATCTCACCGGGCGGGCCGTACGGGACGTCACCCCGCGCGGCAAGCATCTGCTCACCAGGTTCGAGGGCGGTCTCACCCTCCACTCGCATCTGCGGATGGACGGCGCCTGGCGGGTCTTCCCGGCGGGCTCCCGGTGGAGCGGCGGCCCGGCCCATCAGATCCGGGCGGTGCTGGGCACGGAGACGGCGACCGCCGTGGGCTACCGCCTGCCGGTGCTGGAGCTGCTGCGGACCGGCGAGGAGGACCGGGTGGTGGGCCATCTGGGGCCGGATCTCCTCGGCCCGGACTGGGACGCCGCGACCGCCGTCGCCCGGCTGCGCGCCGATCCGGCCCGCTCCCTCGGCGACGCCCTGCTCGATCAGCGCAATCTCGCCGGGATCGGCAATGTCTACCGCTGTGAACTGGTCTTCCTCGCCGGGGTGACCCCCTGGCTGCCGGTCGGCGAGCTGCCGGACGAGTCGCTTCCCCGGCTGGTCGCCACGGCCCGTCGGCTGCTGATGGCGAACCGGACCACCTTCGAGCGCCGTACGGTCGCCGGTGCCGGGCGCCGCGGTCCGCTGCTCCATGTCTACGGCCGTGCCGGACGGCCCTGTCCGCGCTGCGGCGGGCCGGTCCGGGTCACGCCGTACCGCGATCCGGGTCCGGCGCTCTCCGGCGACGAGCGGATCACCTACTGGTGTCCCGGCTGCCAGCGGGGCCCCGGACCCGGCGCTTCTCGATGACGACCCCGCCCGGCGGACGGCGGCCGTCGCCCCGGCTATCACCACGGGATGATCACGACGCTCCGGCGTTCGACGGCCCCGGCGCGGCCTTCCGCCCCCGGAAGGGAGTGGCGTGGACCGGCAGCAGCCCCAGGCCCCAGCCGCCCGCCGCGATCGCGCCCTCGACCAGCCCGGTCCGTTCCGGTACGAGTGTCAGCCGGAGGACGGCCCACCACCACAGGGCGCCGCCCAGCAGCCCGGCCAGCCCGAGTCCGGCGACCAGCAGCGGCCGGGCGGCGTACCGGCGACGTACCACGACGGCCCGCGCGGTCCCTCAGACGCTCTCGGCCTGGAACATCCAGGCATGCTTTTCGAGATCGGCCGTCAGTCCGATGATGATGTCCTGGCTCACCGGGTCGGGGTCACCGGTCACGCCGATGCGCTCCCGCATCCGTCCGATCACCGCGCCCAGCGCGTCCACCATGATCCGGACCGCGTCGACGTCCTTGATCCAGCCCTCGGGCACCCCGTTGATCGCGCTCTGCGCGGCCACGGTCGCGGCCCGGCCGTCCGGCGGCACGCCGATCGCGGAGCACCGTTCGGCCACCGTGTCGGAGTGCAGCCGGGCCGTGTCCACGACCTCGTCCAGCTGGAGATGGACCGACCTGAACCGCGGCCCCATGACGTTCCAGTGCACCTGTTTGGCCACCAGGCCGAGGTCCACCAGATCGACGAGCGCGCCCTGGAGCGCCGTACCGACGCTCTTGAGGTCGGCCTCGGACAGCGGGCTCTTCACAACAGACATGCGTCCTCCACTCGGTCACCGATCCCTCCCACCATGACATAGCACCCAGGAGGGAACATTTCGATGAAGGGCGCCTGCCCGGGCCGGGACGACGAAAACCCCGGTGTCGCCTTCCCCACAAAGGGAAGGGGCGACACCGGGGTTCTCTCCCGCTGGTCGACGGCCGGTCCGCCCGACCGGCCGATACCGCCGCCGGACGGATCAGGCGGCGACGACGTCGACGGCCTCCGCCGGCGCCTTGATCGTCACCCGCTCCGTCGGCACACTCGCCACCGACGTCACGGAGACGGAGTTGAGCATCGGGCGTACCGGTGCGGGCACCGGCTCGCTCGCGGCTGCCGACGCGGCCAGTTCGGCCAGCGACAGCTCGTCACTCACTTCCCTCATGAGCTCGGACATCCGTACGTCCAGCGCGTCGCAAATGGCGGAGAGCAGTTCGGAGGACGCCTCCTTCTGCCCCCGCTCCACCTCGGAGAGATAGCCGAGCGAGACTCGGGCGGACGAGGAGACTTCGCGCAGAGTACGGCCCTGGCGCTGGCGCTGCCGACGCAGCACGTCACCCAGCAGGCGACGGAGCAGAATCATCGGTGGCTCCCTCCTCGGACCGCGTAGCCGCATCCTTCACGCCCCACCGTACCGCCTCGCGCTGCGGCCGTGCGGGGAGCGATGACGTGTTCACTCAGGGCTGTAAACATCAATTCCCCCCGTTCTGTTCCGTATCCTGTGCCCGCGCATTTCCGTGCAGTTCGCCGGAGAGCAGCTCCAGTACGCTCCGTACACTCTCTTTACGGATTTCCGCCCGGGTGCCGTTCAATCTCAGTGCGGCGACTTTCTCGATTCCGTCCGGTCCGGAAACGGCCACGAAGACCGTTCCGGCCGGGTGCCCGTCCTGCGGGCCGGGACCGGCGACCCCGGTGGTGGCGATTCCCCAGTCGGCGCCCAGCAGCCCGCGCGCACCCGCCGCCATCTGCGCCGCGACCTCGGAATCCACCGGCCCCCGCTCCGCCAGAAGGGTCGCGTCGACGCCCAGCAGCCGCTCCTTGAGCCCGGTGGCGTACGCCGTCACGGAGCCGAGGAAGGACCGTGACGAGCCGGGTACGCCGGTGACCTCGGCGGCCACCAGACCGCCGGTGAGGGACTCGGCCACGGCCAGTGTCTGGTCACGCTCCGCGAGCAGGGTCAGTACCCGCTCCGCCACCGGGACCGCGGTCATCGGGCGTCCGGTCCGCCGCCGCGCTCCTTGGCGAGCCCCCGGCGGCGCATCGAGACGGCCTGACGCACGTAATCCAGACCGGTGACGACGGTCAGCACGACGGCCAGCCCCATCACCCAGAAGCGGAGGGTGGCCAGCCCTCCGGTGAGCGCCAGGACGTACATCCCGACGGCCGTGCCCTGGGCCAGGGTCTTCATCTTGCCGCCCCGGCTGGCCGGGATGACCCCGTGCCGGATCACCCAGAACCGCATCAGGGTGATGCCCAGCTCGCGGAAGAGGATCACTCCCGTCACCCACCAGGGGAGATCGCCGAGGGCGGAGAGACAGATCAGCCCCGCCGCCATGATCGCCTTGTCGGCGATCGGGTCGGCGATCTTCCCGAAGTCGGTGACCAGGTTGTACGTCCGGGCCAGATGCCCGTCAAAGACATCCGTGATCATCGCGACGGCGAAGGCGGCCCAGGCCCAGGCGCGCCAGGCGGGGTCGTAGCCGCCGTCCTGGAGGAGCAGCACCACGAAGGCGGGGACCAGCAGCAGCCGCAGCATGGTCAGGAGGTTGGCGATGTTCCACAGGCTGGCCTGGTTGACGGCCGCAGCGCCCAGCTTGCCGCCGGGTGCCGGCCGGCCGGGCCGACCGCCCCCGGCGGATGCCGGCACTCCGGTCATCTGGCCGCCTCCTCGCCGCCCGCGGGCCGACCACCGTCCCCGGTCCGCCGCCGGGCGCCCAGCGGCGCCGCCCCGGCGACCAGGGCCTCCAGCGCGGCGGACCCGGTGGCCGACGGCGCGGCCGCGGTCACCACCTGCTCGCCGGGCAGGCCCAGGAACTCGGCGACCAGGTCGACGCCCTCGGTGGCCACGACCTTCGCCCGCACCATCCGGCCGGGCTCGAGACCCTCGGCGGAGGTGAAGACGATCTGGCCGTCGGTCTCCGGCGCCTGGTGCGCGGCCCGTCCCACGGCGGCCTCGTCCTGGTCGCCCGCGCCTTCCCCGGCGACCGATTCGACCAGCACCTCCAGCTCCTCGCCGACCCGCTCGTCGGCGCGCTGCGCGGTCAGCTCCTCGGCGAGCCGGGAGAGCCGGGCGAGCCGGGCGGCGACGACGTCCTCGTCCAGCTTGTTCTCGTACGTGGCGGCTTCCGTACCGTCCTCGTCGGAGTAGCCGAACACACCGATGGCGTCGAGCCGGGCATGGGTGAGGAAGCGCTCGAGTTCGGCGTAGTCCGCCTCGGTCTCGCCGGGGAAGCCGACGATGAAGTTGGAGCGCACCCCGGCCCGCGGCGCTCTGGCGCGGATGGTCTCCAGCAGTTCGAGGAAGCGGTCGGTGTCGCCGAAGCGCCGCATCGCTCGCAGCACCCCGGGGGCGGAGTGCTGGAAGGAGAGGTCGAAGTAGGGCGCGACCTTGGGCGTACCGGTCAGGACGTCGATCAGTCCGGGCCGCATCTCGGCGGGCTGGAGATAGCTGACTCGTACACGCTCAATGCCGTCGACCGCCGCCAGCTCCGGCAGCAGGGTCTCCAGCAGCCTGATGTCGCCGAGGTCCTTGCCGTAGGACGTGTTGTTCTCGGAGACCAGCATGATCTCCTTCACGCCCTGCTCGGCCAGCCAGCGGGTCTCGCCCAGCACATCGGAGGGGCGGCGCGAGATGAAGGAGCCGCGGAAGGAGGGGATGGCGCAGAAGGTGCAGCGCCGGTCGCAGCCGGAAGCCAGCTTCACCGAGGCCACCGGGCTGCTGCCGAGCCGCCGGCGCAGGGGGGCGCGCGGCCCGGACTCGGGCGCGAGCCCCTCGGGAAGGTCGGCGAGCCCTTCGGGCAGATCGGCGGGCGCCTCGGCGGGCGCGCCGTGTCCGGGGAGCGCCACATCGGTGGCGGACTGCCGCTCGGCAGGGCTCAGCGGCAGCAGCTTGCGCCGGTCGCGGGGCGTGTGGGAGGCGTGGATCCCGCCGCCGAGGATGGTCCGCAGCCGGTCGGAGATGTTCGCGTAGTCGTCGAAGCCGAGGACGCCGTCGGCCTCGGGGAGCGCGTCGGCCAGCTCCTTGCCGTACCGCTCGGCCATGCAGCCGACGGCGACGACGGCCTGGGTGCGGCCGTGGTCCTTGAGATCGTTCGCCTCCAGCAGGGCGTCGACGGAGTCCTTCTTGGCGGCCTCGACGAAGCCGCAGGTGTTGACCACGGCGACATCGGCGTCGGAGGCTTCGTCGACCAGGTCCCAGCCGTCCGCTGCCAGACGGCCTGCTAGCTCCTCCGAGTCCACCTCGTTACGGGCGCAGCCAAGAGTGACAAGGGCGACGGTACGGCGTTCGGGCATGGGCTCAAGACTACTTCGTCCGGGCCCGCGCCTTCGCCCCGAGCCTCACCGACGGGGGTACGCGGCCCGAGCCCCGTCCGACCCGCCCCGGTACCCGGCCGTATCCACCGTCCGCGCCGCTTTTGCCCCGCCGTCGGCCGGTCCTCCCGAGGTGTTCCCCGACCGGTCCGGCGCCCGCCGCCCGGCGGCGGGGACGCCGGGCGCCCGGGGGCGTCAGCCCGCCTCGGGGTCGCCCTTCGTGTACGAGAGCCGTTCGACCTGCCCCTGCTTGAACTCGTCCTCGATCTTCTTCCCGTTGACGTACAGCTCGATCGCCCCGGCGTTGCCGAGGATCAGATCGATCCGGCGGTCGTCCTGGAAAGTCCGGGTATCGCCCTTCGAGAGCGTGCCGTCGAAGATCTTCCGGCCGTTGGCGGACTCGGCGGAGATCCAGCTCTTGTTCTTGAGCACGGTCAGCTTGACCGTGACCTTGTCGGCCGGGGCGGCGGCGATCGCGGAGTCGGACGGCACCGGTCCGGGCTTCTCGGCGGGCCCGCCGGACGGCTTGCCGCCGGTCCCGGCCGACCGCTCGGCCTGCGACCCCTTGGCGACCTGGCCCTGCCCGGCACCGTCGTCCCCGCCGTCGAAGAGGGTGAAGCCGACGAAGCCGACGACCGCGACGATCGCCGCGACCATGGCCGCGGTCCAGTTGGGGCGGCGCGGCTCGGGCCGGATGCGCTCGGCTTCGAAGAGGGGCGCGGCGGGGGTCGGCGCGGGGCGTCCGCCGCGCTCGGAGTCGTACTGTCCGACCAGCGGTTCGGGGTCGAGCCCGACGGCCCCGGCGATCATCCGGATATGGCCGCGGGCGTAGACGTCGCCGCCGCTGCGGGTGAAGTCGTCGTGTTCGATCGCGGTCACGATCGGGACGCGTACGCGGGTGGTGGCGCTGATGTCGTCGACGGTCAGTCCGGCCGCGAGCCGCGCCTGCTGGAGGACGCGCCCGATGGAGGGCCGCTCCTCGGGAGGGGAAGGCCGGTCGTCTTCGGGGGAGTTGCCGATGGACACGGGGGTGCCTTTCGAGCGTGTAACCACCTGCTGGAGGTTCAGTCTACGGGTGGTACGAAAGGGTGGGGCAACCGGGCGGAAGGAGTTTGTACGCCATCGGAATGGCCGGTACGCCGACGGCGCGGAGGGGAGTTATCCACTACCCCTCACTCCAACTTGACGTATGGGCAAGGGAAACGGTTGCTCTCCCGTCCCGCAGGGGCGGAAACACCCCGGCCGCGTCGCACGCGGGGCGCGGCGCGCCCCGGCGCGCGCAACCGCTCGGCGTGTCGCGCCCGGCGCGCCGACGGGCTTCCGGGCCCGGAAAGCGGTATCGCCCCGGCACGGCCCCGGTCGCCGTCGCGACCACTTGGGCCGACCGCCCCTCCGGCTGCCCCCGCCGGTCGGCACAGGCGCCCGCCGCGGTCCCGGGAGCGCCGCCGTACGGCGGGGTCCCCGGGCCCCGCCGGGTCCGCGGTCACGGCGCCGGCTCCCCCCGGATCACCGCCAGCACCTCGTCCAGCTCGTCGGGTTTGACCAGGACGTCGCGGGCCTTGGAGCCCTCGCTCGGGCCGACGATGTTCCGCGACTCCATCAGATCCATCAGCCGCCCCGCCTTCGCGAAGCCGACCCGCAGCTTCCGCTGGAGCATCGAGGTCGATCCGAACTGGGTGGAGACCACCAGCTCGGCGGCCTGGCAGAGCAGATCGAGATCGTCGCCGATGTCCTCGTCGATCTCCTTCTTCTGCTTGCCGCCGACGGTGACGTCGTCCCGGAAGACCGGCGCCATCTGGTCCTTGCAGTGCTGGACCACCGCGCCGACCTCGTCTTCCGTGACGAAGGCACCCTGCATCCGGACGGGCTTGTTGGCGCCCATCGGGAGGAAGAGTCCGTCGCCCTTGCCGATCAGCTTCTCCGCGCCCGGCTGGTCGAGGATGACCCGGCTGTCGGCGAGCGACGAGGTGGCGAAGGCCAGCCGCGACGGTACGTTCGCCTTGATCAGCCCGGTGACGACATCGACGGACGGCCGCTGAGTGGCGAGCACCAGGTGGATCCCGGCTGCCCGGGCGAGCTGGGTGATCCGGACGATGGCGTCCTCGACGTCCCGGGGCGCCACCATCATCAGATCGGCCAGCTCGTCCACGATGACCAGCAGATACGGATAGGGCTGGAGCTCCCGCTCACTGCCCTCCGGGAGTTTGACCTTCCCGGCCCGGATCGCCGCGTTGAAGTCGTCGACATGCCGGAAGCCGAAGGCCGCGAGGTCGTCGTAGCGCAGATCCATCTCGCGGACGACCCACTGGAGGGCCTCGGCGGCCCGCTTGGGGTTGGTGATGATCGGGGTGATCAGATGCGGAATGCCCTCGTACGCGGTCAGCTCGACCCGCTTGGGGTCGACCAGCACCATCCGGACGTCCTCCGGGGTCGCCCGTATCATCACCGAGGTGATCAGGCAGTTGATGCAGGAGGACTTGCCGGATCCGGTCGCGCCCGCCACCAGGATGTGCGGCATTTTGGCGAGGTTGGCCATCACATAGCCGCCCTCGACGTCCTTGCCGAGCGCCACCAGCATGGGGTGGTCGTCCTCGGCGGCGTCGGCGAGCCGCAGTACGTCGCCGAGGTTGACCATCTCCCGGTCGGTGTTGGGGATCTCGATACCGACCGCGGACTTGCCGGGGATGGGCGAGATGATCCGTACGTCCGGGCTGGCGACGGCGTAGGCGATGTTCTTGGTGAGGGCCGTGATCCGCTCGACCTTCACGGCGGGGCCCAGTTCGACCTCGTAGCGGGTGACCGTCGGGCCGCGGGTGAAGCCGGTGACGGCCGCGTCGACCTTGAACTCCGTGAAGACATTGGTCAGGGACGCCACGATCGCGTCATTGGCGGCGCTGCGCGTCTTGCCGGGCCCGCCCCGTTCCAGCAGGTCGAGGGAGGGCAGGGAGTAGGTGATGTCCCCGGCGAGCTGGAGCTGCTCGGCCCGGGGCGGCAGCGGCTCGGCCCGTTCGGGCACGGGCTTGGTCAGATCCGGTACGGAGCCGGTGGCGCCCTTCCTCGCGGCGGCGCCCCGCCTCCCTGCGGCCCCACCGGTCTCTTCGGGCAGGTCGGGGTCGCGCGCGGGCGGCACCGGGGTGCCCGCGCGCCGCAGATCGGCGGTGACGTCCTTGGTCAGATCGGCGACCAGCGGGGAGGGCGGCAGCCCGTTGTAGACCGCGCCGTCCAGCGCGGCGGCCGCGGCGGCCGCCACGTCGACGGCGTCCATCGGCCGGTGCGCGGAGGGCTGTACGGAGCCCCGGCGCGGGGCACGGCGCTGGGACAGCTCGGCCGACTCGGCGTCGTCCGCGTCGTACGCCGCTCCGCCCCGCCGGGTGCGGCGCGGCTTCCCGGCGGCACCGGGTACGGCGTCCCGCCACTGGTCCTCGTACCGCCGGTCGTCCTCGGTCCGGCCGCCGTCCATACCCTCCGGGTACCCCGGGTGGCCGTCGGACTCGGCGGGCCTGACCAGGCCGAGCTTCACCCCGAGCAGCCGCAGCCGCTGCGGAATGGCGTTGACGGGGGTGGCGGTGACGACCAGCAGCCCGAAGACGGTCAGCAGGACCAGCATCGGTACGGCCAGCACCTCGCCCATCATGAAGATCAGCGGTTTGGAGGCGGCCCAGCCGATCAGTCCGCCCGCGTCCTGCATGGCGCCGGTGCCCGCGTCGCGTCCGGGCGAGCCGCAGGCGATGTGGACCTGGCCGAGCACACCGACGACGAGGGCGGAGAGCCCGATCACGACCCGCCCGTTGGCCTCCGGCTTCTGCGGATAGAGGATCAGCCGGACGGCGATCACCCCGAGCAGTATCGGCACCAGCAGATCGAGCCGGCCGAAGGTGCCGGTGACCAGCATCTCGACCAGATCGCCGACGGGGCCGCTGAGGTGGGACCAGGTCCCGGCGGCGACGATCAGGGCGACCCCGAGCAGCAGCAGGGCCAGCCCGTCCTTGCGGTGGGCGGGGTCGAGGCCCTTGGCGCCGCGCCCTATGCCGCGGAACATCGCCCCGACGGCATGGGCGGTTCCGAGCCAGAGGGCCCGGGCGAGCCGGTAGACGCCCCCGGTCGGCGACGGGACCTTCTTGGGCGCGGGTTTGGGCGCGGCGGCGGCCTTCTTCTTGGCCGGGGACTGCTTCGCGGGCGAGGCCTTCCTCGCCGGAGCCTTCCCGGCGCCGGCCTTCTTCGCGGGAGCCGCCTTCTTGGCGGCCGGAGCACCGCTCGTACGGCCGGAACGCGGCTTGGCGGCGCCCGCCGTCTCCTGGGAACCGTTGCCGGACGTACGTGAGGCCATGGGGGTGAGGTTACCGGTGTCGACGGCGGTGGACACGTGTGCCCACGGCTTCACCCCAACGTGTCACCCTTCCGGGGCGCGAAGGTGACGGCTGCTCAGCGGCGTTACGCGCCGGGCCGCTCACCGGCCTCGCCGGGACCACGGCACTACGGTCCGAACCGGCTCCGCGCCGGACTTCACGGCGGTACGCGCCGCTTCACGCCCCGGCCGCCGGGCGGGTCCGGGTCCTCACGCCACGGGCCCGGCCCTACGCCCCGTGATCACCCAACGGGCGCGCTACGGGCCCCGCCGCCCGGACCCGGACTCCGCCGGGCGGCGCTCTCCGCCGGTTCTCACACCGCACCCGATGTCACGGCGCTCCGCGCCCCCGGGGCGTCCCCGGACGGCGCGGGCTCCCGGGCTCCGTACCGTCAGCTCTGCGACGGCAGGGCGGGCGCGCCGCCCGCACCCGGCTCCAGCGCGTCCAGCGCCCGGCGCAGCCCGGTGAGTTTCCGCTCCAGATGAGCGGCGGTCGCCACGGCGGCGGCGTCCGCGGCCTCGTCGTAGAGCTGTTTGGAGAGCGCCTCGGCCTGCTCCTCGACGGCGGCCAGCCGGGCGGACAGCTCGGCGAGCAGCCCTGCGGGCTCCTTGCCGTTCGCGGCGGAGTTCGTCCGGCCGTCGCCGTCCAACTGGAGCCTGAGCAGTGCGGCCTGCTCCCTCAGCTGGCAGTTCTTCATATACAGATCGACGAAGACCGAGACCTTGGCCCGCAGCACCCAGGGGTCGAACGGCTTGGAGATGTAGTCGACCGCGCCCGCCGCGTAGCCCCGGAAGGTGTGGTGCGGGCCGTGGTTGATCGCGGTGAGGAAGATGATCGGGATGTCCCGGGTCCGCTCCCGCCGCTTGATGTGCGCGGCGGTCTCGAAACCGTCCATGCCGGGCATCTGCACATCGAGCAGAATGACCGCGAAATCGTCCGTCAGCAGCGCTTTGAGCGCTTCCTCCCCGGACGATGCCCGGACCAGTGTCTGATCGAGCGCGGAGAGAATGGCCTCCAGCGCCAGCAGATTCTCCGGCCGGTCATCGACCAGGAGGATCTTGGCCTTCTGCACCATGCCCCGTCCTCCTCGCCCCGGATGGGAGTCTCCCCGGCCTCGTGAGCGCGGGGAACACACCGGGCGCCGCCCCAGGGGACGGCTCCTTTGCGCCGCCCGCCCTTGTGCCGGTCATGGTAGCCGCACCCCGCCCACCGCCACACCCTGTCACCGGGATGTCACTGTGCACAGAGCGGAAACGTGCCGCGAGACCAGAAGGTTCCCCGGAATCCACTCTCCCACACACCTCCAGGCAAACTCAGTCACCAACTAGGTGGGTTTCCATCAGATCTGACAACCAATTGATCACTGGTGCCGAGTTCGGCGATCAACTTCCGGTCACGTTTCGTATCAGCGGCGGCGTCGCATCCAATCCTCCATCACCGAGAGCAGATGATCCGGGTCGACCGGCTTGGTCACATAGTCCGAGGCACCCGACTCGATCGCCTTCTCCCGGTCGCCCTTCATCGCCTTCGCGGTGAGCGCGATGATCGGCAGCCCGGCGAACTGCGGCATCCGGCGGATCGCCGTCGTCGTGGCGTAGCCGTCCATCTCCGGCATCATGATGTCCATCAGGACGACCGTCACATCGTCGTGCTGCTCCAGCACCTCGATGCCCTCCCGGCCGTTCTCCGCGTACAGCACCGAAAGGCCGTGCTGCTCCAGCACGCTGGTGAGCGCGAAGACATTGCGGATGTCGTCGTCGACGATCAGTACCTTCTCGTTGTCGAAGACGAAGGTACGGCGCGGCTCCGCGCCCGCCTCCTCACCGGCCGCGCCCAGCGGGCCCTCCGCGGCCGACGGCACCCCCCCGACCAGCGCCGGCGGACCCCCCGCCGTGCCGGCACCGGACGCCGCGGGCAGCGCCGGGGCCTCCGGAGCGCCCCCCAGCGCCTTGCGACGGCGGCGGAACAGGGCCGCGGGACCCGGGTCGCCGCCCTGGAGGAGCCGCTCGGGCCGCTCCGGCGGCGCGCCCGCGCCGTCCGTACCGTCCCCCGCCCCACCGGCCGCCGCCGACGGCTGCGCCACCGGATGCAGCGGCAGATAGAGCGTGAACGTCGAACCGCGACCCGGCTCGCTCGCCGCGTGGATCTCCCCGCCCAGCAGCCGGGCGATCTCCCGGCTGATCGAGAGACCGAGCCCCGTACCGCCGTACTTCCGGCTCGTCGTCCCGTCCGCCTGCTTGAACGCCTCGAAGATCACCCGCATCTTCCCGGCCGCGATCCCGATCCCGGTATCGGTCACCGAGAACGCGATCAGCTCCGAGTCGGCGCTGGCCAGCGAGCCGCCCTCCAGCAACTGCTCCTGGATCGACGCCGGGACGTCCGCCCCGGCCGGGCGGATCACCAGCTCCACCGCCCCCGAATCGGTGAACTTCACCGCGTTCGACAGCAGATTCCGCAGCACCTGCAACAGCCGCTGCTCGTCGGTGTGGAGCGTCGCGGGCAGCTCGGGCGAGACCCTGACCGAGAAGTCCAGCCCCTTCTCCGCCGTCAGCGGACGGAACGTCGCCTCCACATAGTCCACCAGCTGCACCAGGGCGATCCGGGTCGGACTGACGTCCATCTTCCCCGCCTCGACCTTCGACAGATCGAGAATGTCGTTGATCAGCTGGAGCAGATCGGAACCCGCCCCGTGGATCGTCTCGGCGAACTCCACCTGCTTCGGCGAGAGATTGCCCTCCGCGTTGTCCGCCAGCAGCTTCGCCAGGATCAGCAGCGAGTTCAGCGGCGTCCGCAGCTCGTGCGACATATTCGCCAGGAACTCCGACTTGTAGCGCATGGAGACCGCGAGCTGCTCCGCCCGCTCCTCCAGCACCTGCCGGGCCTCCTCGATCTCGGTGTTCTTCACCTCGATGTCCCGGTTCTGCTGGGCCAGCAGCTCCGCCTTGTCCTCCAGCTCGGCATTGGACGCCTGCAACGCCTTCTGCCGGTTCTCCAGCTCCGCCGAACGCTCCCGCAGCTGCTCCGTCAGCTCCTGCGACTGCTTCAGCAACACCTCGGTCTTGGTGTTCACACTGATCGTGTTGACACTGGTCGCGATCATCTCGGCGATCTGGTTCAGGAAGTCCCGCTGGATCTGGGTGAACGGCTGGAACGACGCCAGCTCGATCACTCCGAGGACCTTCCCCTCGAAGAGCACCGGCAGCACGATCACATACGCCGGGGACGCCTCCCCGAGCCCCGAGGAGATCTTCAGATACCCCGGCGGCACATTGACCTGGATCGTCCGCTTCTCCTCGGCGGCCGTCCCGATCAGCGTCTCCCCCGGCCGGAACGAGGTGGGCATCAGCCCGGCCGAGTAGCCGTAACTCGCCCGCATCTGGAGCTCGTACGAGGTCTCCTCCTCGCCCGACACATCCGAACTGCCGCCCGTCGGCATGGCCAGGAAGAACGCGCCGTGCTGCGCCGACACCACCGGCGTCAGCTCGCTCATGATCAGCGACGCCACGTCGTCCAGGTCCCGGCGGCCCTGCATCAGCCCCGAGATCCGGGCCAGATTCCCCTTCAGCCAGTCCTGTTCCTCATTGGCGAGAGTGGTGTCCCGCAGATTGGCGATCATCGTATTGATGTTGTCCTGGAGGACCTGGATCTCCCCGGCCGCGTCCACGTCGACCTTCAGATTGAGATCGCCCCGGGTCACCGCGGTCGCCACCGCCGCGATCGCCCGCACCTGCCGGGTCAGGTTCCCGGCCATCTCGTTCACCGACTCCGTCAGATCCCGCCAGGTGCCGTCCACGTCCCGGACCCGGGCCTGACCGCCGAGCTGACCGTCCGTACCCACCTCACGGGCCACCCGGGTCACCTCACCCGCGAACGCCGAAAGCTGGTCGACCATGGTGTTGATGGTCGTCTTCAGTTCGAGGATCTCGCCCCGGGCGTCGATATCGATCTTCCGGGTCAGATCGCCCTTGGCGATGGCCGTGGTCACCGTGGCGATCTGGCGGACCTGCCAGGTCAGATTGGACGCCATCGAGTTCACCGACTCGGTCAGGTCCTTCCACGTCCCGGAGACCCCCGGAACCTGCGCCTGACCGCCCAGCTCGCCCTCGGTACCCACCTCACGGGCCACCCGGGTCACCTCGTCCGCGAACGACGACAGCGTCGTCACCATCGTGTTCACGGTCTCCGCCAGCTCCGCGAACTCACCGCGCGCCTCGACGGTCACCTTCTTCGTCAGATCGCCGTTGGCGACCGCCGCCGACACCCGGGCGATGTTCCGCACCTGATTGGTGAGGTTGTTCGCCATCAGATTGACGTTGTCGCTGAGGTCCTTCCAGATGCCGGTGACACCGCGCACCCGGGCCTGACCGCCCAGCACACCCTCGGTACCCACCTCACGGGCCACCCGGGTCACCTCGTCCGCGAAGTCGGACAGCTGGTCGACCATGGTGTTGACCGTCGTCACCAGTTCGAGGATCTCGCCCTTGGCGTCGACGGTGATCTTCTTCGACAGATCGCCCTTGGCGACCGCCGTGGTGACCTCCGCGATGCTCCGCACCTGGGACGTCAGATTGTTGGCCATCGAGTTGACGGACTGGGTGAGGTCCTTCCACGTCCCGGAGACGCCCTGCACCTCGGCCTGACCGCCCAGCATGCCCTCGGTACCCACCTCGCGGGCCACCATCGTGACCTGCTCGGCGAAGTCGGAGAGCTGGTCGACCATCGTATTGATGGTGTTCTTCAGCTCCAGAATCTCGCCCCGGGCGTCGACCTCGATCTTCTGCGACAGATCACCGCGCGCCACCGCCGTCGCGACCTGGGCGATATTGCGGACCTGGTTGGTCAGATTGCCCGCCATACCGTTCACGGAGTCCGTCAGATCGCGCCAGACCCCCGCCACGCCGGGCACCTGGGCCTGACCGCCGAGCCGGCCCTCCGTACCCACCTCGCGGGCCACCCGGGTCACCTGGTCGGCGAAGGCCGAGAGCTGGTCGACCATCGTATTGATGGTGTTCTTCAGCTCCAGAATCTCGCCCCGGGCGTCCACGTCGATCTTCTGCGACAGATCACCGCGCGCCACCGCCGTCGTCACCTGCGCGATCTGCCGGACCTGCCAGGTCAGGTTCCCGGCCATGAAGTTGACCGAGTCCGTCAGCTCCTTCCAGGTACCGCTGACGCCGTCGACCCGGGCCTGACCCCCGAGCCGGCCCTCCGTACCCACGTCCCGCGCCATCCGGGTCACCTGGTCCGCGAAGGACGACAGCTGCGCCACCATCGTGTTGACGGTGTTCTTCAGCTCCAGCATCTCCCCGGCCACGTCCACCGTGACCTTCTGCGACAGATCACCGCGCGCCACCGCCGTCGTCACCTGCGCGATGTCCCGCACCTGACCGGTCAGGTTGTGGAACGCGGTATTGACCGAGTCCGTCAGGTCCTTCCACGTCCCCGCCGCACCCGGCACCCGCGCCTGCCCGCCGAGCCGGCCCTCGATACCGACCTCCCGGGCCACCCGGGTCACCTCGGAACCGAACGACTGCAACTGATCCACCATCGTGTTGACGGTGTTCTTCAGCTCCAGCATCTCCCCGGCCACGTCCACCGTGACCTTCTGCGACAGATCACCGTTGGCGACCGCCGTCGTCACCTGCGCGATGTCCCGCACCTGGGTGGTCAGATTACGGAAGACCGTATTGACCGAGTCCGTCAGGTCCTTCCACGTCCCTGCGGCGCCCGGCACCTGGGCCTGCCCGCCGAGCAGCCCCTCCCCGCCGACCTCGGACGCGACCCGCGTCACCTCGTCCGCGAAGGTCCGCAGCGTCTCCGTCATCTGGTTGACCGTCTCCGCCAGCTGGGCGACCTCGCCCCGCGCGTTGACGGTGACCTTCTGCGACAGATCACCGTTCGCGACCGCCGTCGTCACCTCGGCGATCGCCCTGACCTGCGAGGTCAGATTCCCCGCCATGGTGTTGACCGAATCGGTCAGGTCCTTCCACACCCCGGCCACCCCGGGCACCTCGGCCTGGCCGCCCAGCATGCCCTCGGTCCCCACCTCGCGGGAGACCCGGGTCACCTCGGACCCCAGGGACTGAAGCTGGTCCACCATCGTGTTGACGGTGTTCTTCAGCTCCAGCATCTCCCCGGCGACGTGCACCGTGACCTTCTGCGACAGATCGCCCTTGGCGACCGCCGTGGTGACCAGCGCGATGTCCCGCACCTGCGCCGTCAGCCGCTGCGCCATCGTATTGACGGAGTCCGTCAGGTCCTTCCAGGAGCCCGACATCCCCCGGGCCTGCGCCTGGCCGCCCAGCTTGCCCTCGGTACCGACCTCCAGCGCGACCCGCGTCACCTCGTCCGTGAACGCGGACAGCTGGTCCACCAGACCGTTGACGGTCCGCGCCACCTTGAGGAACTCCCCGCGCAGCGGCCGGACCACCCCGTCCGTGCCCTGCGACCGCAGATCCATCCGCTGCTGGAGATCGCCGTCGGCCACCGCCGACAGCACCCGGCCCACCTCGGAAACCGGCCGCGCCAACTCGTCGACCAGCGCGTTCGACGCGTCGATCGCGGCGGCCCAGGACCCTTCACAGGCCCCTGTGTCCAGCCGCTCCGTCAGCTTCCCCTCCCGCCCCACGACCCGGCGCACCCGCGCCAGCTCCCCGGTGAGATGGAGATTACGGTCCGCGACCTCGTTGTAGACGGCGGCGATCTCGGCCATCACATCGTCGCCGGACACGGTCAGCCGCTTGCGGAAGTTCCCGTCCCGCATCGACGTCAACGCCGCCAGCAGTCGGTTCAGGGCGACCGTGTCGACCGCAGTCGTCCCACCGCCCCGGGACCGGCCGCCTTTCGCGCGCGTGTTCCCGCCACGCGCCGCCACGCCAGACTCCACCGTGTCCCTCCCGCAGGGGTTGACCGTTCTCACGAGCTCATATCGGGTAAGTGCCCAGTGTTTCACCCGGACCGAACCAGGCCATAACAGTTCGGCGGCTTCGCAGCACGTCCCCGCCCACGGAGGGCGGAAACAACGGCGACCGGCATCCGCTCGGACTGCGAAGGTAAGTAACCTGGCCTCCGGCTGTCCAACCGCCCCGGTCCGCCCGGCCGGGGCGACAGGGGCGTGGCACAGGGACCGGGCACCGGGAGGGACGGGCCGATCATGGCAGAGCCGGGCGTCGAGACGCGTACGAGGAGTTCAGTGATCACCGCTCGGGCAGCCGCCTCCTTCGACCCGGTCGGACGGTCCGTGGCGACCGCCCGCGCCTTCGTCCGGGACACCCTCCAGGGCTGGGGCCATGCCGATATCGTCGATGACGCCGTCGTTCTGACCAGCGAACTCGTCACCAACGCCATCGTCCACGCCGGAACCGCCGCCGACGTACTCTGTCTCCGCACCGACGACAGTGTCCGGATCGAAGTCGCCGACCGCTACCCCGAACGTGAGATTCCGCTCCAGGGCAGCCATGTCCTCGCCCCGCTGGACAGCGAGAACGGCCGCGGCCTCCAGCTCTGCTCCGCCCTCGCCTCCCGCTGGGGCGTCGAGTACACGGCCGTGTTCAAACAGGTCTGGTTCCAGCTCGATCTGCCCCAGCGCCCGGTCGGCACCCGCTCGGCGGGGCCCGTACTGCCGACCCCCATGCTTCCGGTCGCCGACGAACGCGTCCGGGTCGCCGTCGCCCAGATCGACCGCGTCGGCGCCATCTCCGTCTGGAACGAGGACGCGGAACACCTCTTCGGCTACCCCGCCGACCAGGTCGTCGGCAAACCCCTCGCGGATCTCGCCGCCTGGCCCCACACCCCCGGCACCAGTACGGGCATCGCCGAGGCCCTCCAGCTCTCCCGCTGGGAGGGCAGCTACGGCATCCGCGACGCCGAGGGCCGGGTCATCCCGGTCTACGCTTCCCACCTGCGGGTCCGCGACACCCAGGGCGAGCCGTCCACGGTCTGTCTGCTGGTACGCGACGACGAGCGCGCCGTTCTCCAGACGCCGCACCGGGTCACCGCCGCCGCCGAGAGCGGTATCGAACCGCACGCCGCCGACCCCTTCGAGGTCTTCATCGGCTCCCCCGCGCCCGACGACCTCGACGGTCTTCTGCAGCGCACGGTGGAGCGCGCCCGCGACATGCTCGACGGCGACGCCGCGTTCCTGCTGCTCGCCACCGACGACGAGACCGAGCTGGAGGTCCGGGCCACCACCGGTCTGCCGTCGGCCCGCCAGCGGTTCGCCCGGGTCCCGGTGGAGGCCGGCACGGGACGGTACGGCTCCGCCCGGATGCCCGCGGTCCACGACGACCTCACCTCCGTCCCCGGCGCGGTCCCCCTGCTCAACACCACCGGCATGCGCTCCGTCGTCACCGTCCCCCTCAAGGTCGAGGGCCGCCTCACCGGCTCCCTCGGTGTCGCCGCCGAATCCGCGGGCCGCTATACGAACGAGGAGGCCCTACGGCTCCAGTTCGCGGCGGACCGGATCGCCCTGGCCGTCGAGTCCGCCCGTCTGGGCGAACTGGAACGCCTGCGGCGCGGCTCCCTCTCCTTCCTCGTCGAGGCGTCCGACCTGCTGGCCGGAACCCTCGACCGGGACCAGACGCTGGCCCTGATGGCGCAGATGACGGTCCCGACCCTGGCCACCTGGTGCGCCGTCTACACGATCGCCGACCCCGCGTCCGAGCCGTACCTCAGCTATGTACTGCACGAGGACGAGGAGCGCATCGACGGTCTGAAGGAGCTGCTGTCCCGGGTGGCGCCGCCGGAACCGGTCCGGACGCCCGGGGCCCGGGTCTGGACCGCCCCGGCCCGGGCCGCCCAGCAGGCCGCCCTGGAGACTTCCAAGCGCGAGCTGGGCCTCGGCTCCTCGTCACCCGTCTCCTCGGGTATCGGCACTACGCTGGCGATCGCGGCGGCCGTCGGCGGCGAGACGGTGGTCCTGCCGCTGGTCGCCCGGAACCGGGTGATCGGCATGCTGACCCTCGGCAAGCCCACGGACGAGCACTTCCGCCAGGAGATCCTCGAACTCGCCGAGGACCTGTCGCGCCGCGCAGCCCTCGCCCTCGACAACGCCCGGCTGTACTCCGAGCGCGTCGCCATCAGCCAGTCCCTGCAGCGCAGTCTGCTGCCACCGGAGTCCCCGCAGATCCCGGGCGTCGACGTCGAGGTGATCTACCGCGCGGCGGGCGAGGGCAACGAGGTCGGCGGCGACTTCTACGACGTCTTCCCGATCAAGGACGGCGCCTACGGCTTCGCCATCGGCGACGTCTGCGGTACGGGCCCGGAGGCCGCCGCGGTCACCGGTCTCGCCCGGCACGCGCTCCGGCTGCTGGCCCGTGAGGGCTTCGGCGGCCCCGCGGTCCTGGAGCGGCTCAACGCGGCCATCCTCGACGAGGGCTCCCGCAGCCGCTTCCTGACCCTGCTCTACGGCGAGCTGAAGCTCCAGGAGGACGGCAGCGCCAAGCTCAAGGTCGTCTGTGCGGGCCACCCGCTGCCGCTGCGGCTCCGCCCGGACGGCACGGTCGACTCCCCCGCGGAGCCTCAGCCGCTGCTGGGCGTCATGGACGACCTGGAGCTGCACGAGGAGGCCGTGACCCTCGCCCCCGGCGACGTCCTGCTCTGCGTCACGGACGGCATCACCGAACGCCGTGAGGGCACCCGGATGCTCGGCGACGACGGCCTGGCCGACGTCCTCACCTCGTGTACGGGCCTCACGGCGGGCGCGGTGGCCGGCCGGGTGATGCGCGCGGTCGAGCGCTTCGCCGCCGAGCCCGCCTCCGACGACATGGCGATCCTGGCCCTCCGTATCCCCGAGCCGGACCAGCTCCCCGAGCCCGAGCGGAAGTAACTCCCCCGGGAACACTCCCCGAACACGAAGAAGGCCCCCGCCGTTCGGCGGGGGCCTTCTTCTGTACGAGCCCCAATACGGAATCGAACCGTAGACCTTCTCCTTACCATGGAGACGCTCTACCGACTGAGCTATTGGGGCCTTGCTGCCCTGCGGCAACGAGGTAAATCATACCCCGAGTTGGGGGGTGGTTCGACCCACCGGCCGGATGAAGATCGTCGCGGCGACCCCGGACCCCGCAGCCCCTCACACACACGCCGACCTCCGGGCCGCAGCCGGGGGGCCGGGAGGAGAACCACCCCGGCTCCGGCTCCGCGAAACTCCGGGGAAATGCAGAAAGGGCCCTGGCCCCGAGACATTACTGTCTCCAGGGGCCAGAGCCCTCACTGACTAAAGATTGTTCGGCGGCGTCCTACTCTCC